>JAABQE010000055.1 GCA_011391655.1 Hydrogenophilales bacterium | reverse complement strand
CATCAGCCAGCGAGCCAAACGCCCCTCGCTCACCGCCATCCAGATCGTGCGCAACGCACAGGGCCACGTGCTCGGCTTCGTCGGTGCCGACTTCGACCTGCGCAACCTGCCGCTGACCAACCAGCTCTACGACGAACCCACCCACTGGCGGCAAATCAAGGGTGACCCCGCCATCCGCGGCACCGTGTTTCACCAGACCCGCAGCGACAGCCAGATGGACATCCATCTCGACACCGTGCTAGGGGTGCTCGAAGAGCTGATGACCGAGCGCGGCGTCTTCCACGTCATGCTGCATTTTTCCAGCAGCCGCGCCGTCATCTGGCTGTTCGACGACCCCTACCGCTACCGCCTGCTCGACATCGACGCGCTGACCGATCCCAACACCTGCCTCGCCTACCCAAAACGCAGCTATCCCGCCGACGCCCTGATTCCGCGCGACCAGATCCGCGCCGTGCTCAAAGGCCTGCGCGAGCTGCGTTTCATGGATGAAATGTTCTACCTGCGCAACGGCACCCTCAACATCTTCAATGGCGTCGTCGGCCTTACCTTCTCGTGCGACGGTTCGCACTATCTACCGTGGGACGAATTCCTCAGCAAAGGCTACGATTTCTGGGCTAGCGGCAAGGCAATGAGCTGAGCAGAATACCGCCCCGGCCCCCGGCCTGACCCAGCCAAATCCTTTGACTGCGGCTTGCTTGCTGTTGCGGCGAAGAGGGGAGTGACTTGCTTGCGGCCTGCGCGGCTTTACCCATCGCAAACTGCCGGCCAACCATGTGGCTAAATGGGGCACGCAATTCGAGATTCAAGCCAAATCCAGAGGTGGACGCGCTCGATAGTGCGTCTGGCAATCCCCATGTCAACCTGATTTGGGCAAACACACTGCGCGGTGAGGGTTGAACCCCACTGCCACCTCAGCGGATAATGCACCATTGCCCCGGATTGCCTGCCTTGGAAACCTACCTCCTCATCCTCATTTCCACGGTGTTCGTGAACAACATCGTGATGGCCAAGATTCTGGGCCTGTGCCCGTTCATGGGCGTGTCAAGAAAACTGGAAACAGCCATCGGCATGGGGCTGGCGACGACCTTCGTGCTGACGCTTGCGTCCGGCGCCAGCTATCTGGTCAGCGAATACCTGCTCGGTCCCGACCTTCTCTACCTGCGCACGCTGTCGTTTATCGTGGTGATTGCCGGGATTGTGCAATTCACCGAGATGTTCATCCACAAGTCCAGCCCGGTGCTGTATCAGGTGCTGGGAATTTATCTGCCGCTGATCACCACCAACTGCGCGGTGCTGGGGATTCCCCTGTTGAATGCGCAGGCACAACACGGTTTCATCGAATCGCTGTTCTTCGGCGCAGGCGGCGCGCTCGGCTTTACGCTGGTGCTGATTTTGTTTGCGGGGATTCGTGAACGGCTGGACACCTGCGACGTGCCTGCGCCGTTCAAGGGCACCAGTATTGCCATGATTACCGCCGGGCTGATGTCGCTGGCGTTCATGGGCTTTTCCGGGTTGGTCAAGTAATGCTCGCTGCAATTCTGGTGATTGTCGGCATTGCCGTCGTGATCGGGCTGGCGCTCGGCTGGTCGGCGATCCGCTTCAAGGTGGAAGGCAATCCGCTGGCGGAAAAAATCGACGCCATCCTGCCGCAGACACAATGCGGCCAGTGCGGGTTCCCCGGCTGCAGACCTTACGCCGAAGCCATCGCCAAGGGCGAGGCCGACATCAACCAGTGTCCGCCTGGGGGTGAAGAAGGCGTGAAGAAGCTGGCCGACCTGCTGGGCGTCGAGCCCAAGTCTCTCGACGAAACCCACGGCACGCCCAAACCCAAATCGGTTGCCTTCATCGACGAGCAAATCTGTATCGGCTGCACGCTCTGCATCCAGGCTTGCCCGGTGGATGCGATTGCTGGCGCGGCCAAGCAGATGCACACCATCATCGCGTCCGAGTGCACCGGTTGCGAACTGTGCCTGCCGCCTTGCCCGGTCGATTGCATTTCGATGGTTCCTATTGCGGAGGATTTGCCGCACTGGAAATGGAAATATCCGGTCATTGAAGTCAAGCCGGCTGAACTGAAGCGTGTGGCATGAGCCGCGAACTGTTCACATTCAAGGGCGGCGTGCACCCACCAGGGCATAAGGAAGCATCCAACACGCGCCCGATTCACGCTGCTCCGCTGCCCAAAAAACTGGTCATTCCGCTGCGCCAGCACATCGGGCAAAGCGCCAAACCCATCGTCAACGTCGGCGACCGGGTGCTGAAAGGCCAGATGATCGCGGCGGCCGACGGTCGAATTTCCACGGCAGTCCATGCATCCAGCTCGGGCATCGTCAGTGCCATCAGCGAGCAGCCGGTGCCGCATATTTCCGGCCTGCCCGATCTGTGCATCACGATTGAAACGGATGGCCGCGACGAATGGATCGCCCATGCGCCGCTCGACTATCAGGCGATGGCACCGGCTGATCTGCGCATGCGAATTCGCGACCTGGGACTGGCTGGACTCGGCGGTGCAGTCTTTCCAAGCGCGGTCAAACTCGATCCAGGCACGACTCACACCTGCCCCACCCTGATCATCAACGGCGGTGAATGCGAGCCGTGGATCACCTGCGACGACGTACTGATGCGCACCCATGCCGATGAAATTCTGCAAGGTGTGGCGATCATGCGGCATCTGCTGGGCTGCATCGAAATCCTGGTCGGCATCGAGGACAACAAACCGGAAGCGCTGGATTCAATGCGCTCCGCTGCCGCGAAGCTGGATTTTGTGGTGGAGGTGGTTTCCATACCGGCGGTCTATCCTGGCGGCGGCGCCAAGCAGATGATCGAGACGCTCACCGGCAAGCAGGTGCCGTCGGGCAAGCTGTCCACCGATATCGGTATCCAGGTGTTCAACGTCGGCACGGCGCATGCATTGGCGCGCGCGGTGCGCCATGGTGAGCCGTTGATCTCGCGGCTGGTCACCGTCACCGGCCACGTGCTGCGCCCACAGAATGTCGACGTTCTGATCGGCACCCCGATGCACATGCTGATCACGCTGGCGGGCGAACGCGACGGCACCACCGGCGTGTTGATGGGGGGTCCCATGATGGGCATGCCAATGCCCGATCTGGATGTGCCGGTGGTCAAGGCCACCAACTGCATCCTGGTCAAGTCTGACGCGCTGTTTCCGCCGTTGCCGAAAGCACTGCCGTGCATCCGCTGCACCCGCTGCGCCGACGCCTGCCCGGCCGAACTGCAACCGCAGGAACTGTTCCGCTTTGCCAAGGCGGGCGACTTTGGCCGCGCACAGGAATACCACCTGTTCGACTGTATCGAATGCGGCTGTTGCAGCTATGTGTGCCCCAGCCACATCCCACTGGTCGACTTTTATCGTTACGCCAAAAGCGAAATCTGGGCGCACGAAAAAGACAAACAAGCATCTGATTTGGCACGCGAGCGCCACGAATTCCGCCTGTTCCGCCAGGAACGCGAAAAATCCGAGAAAGCCGAGAAACTTGCCGCCAAGGCACAGGCCAAGCGCGCCGAACTCGCTGCCGCGCCTGCTGGCATGGCAGAACCGGGCAGCGCAGCCCCGAGCGAGGCCGACGCCAAGAAGGCACTGATCGCCGCTGCACTGGCCCGCGCGCAAGCCAAAAAGGCCGAGGCCACGCCGCAAAACACCGACAACCTGTCACCCGACACCCAGCATGAGATCGCAGAGATCGAAGCGCGCCGGGCTAAAATCCGTGAACTGGCGCGGCAACCGCTGGAACCCAAAGAGAAGACCTGATGCCCTCCCCGTTCATACTCGATCGCAGCAGCGTCACCCAGATCATGGCCTGGGTGCTGGCCGCTCTGCTGCCCGGCATTGCGGCTTACGTCTGGCTGTTTGGTCCCGGCATTCTCGTCACGCTCTCGCTCGCCACCGTTACCGCGCTGGCGGCCGAAGCGGCGATGCTGAAAGCGCGCGGCTATCCGGCCAAGCCTTTCCTGACAGATTTATCGGCCATCGTCACCGCCTGGCTGCTGGCGCTGTCGTTGCCGTCGCTGGCACCGTGGTGGCTCATCATCACCGGCACGCTGTTCGCCATCGTGGTGGCCAAGCATTTGTACGGCGGGCTGGGGCAGAATATTTTCAACCCGGCAATGGTCGGCTACGCCGTCCTGATCGTGTCGTTTCCGGTACAGATGACGCAATGGGCCGGGCCGCTCGAATTACTCTCACTCGAACCCAACGCAGTGCATCTCACCCTGGCACAAAGCACAGCGGTCATTTTCGGTGGCGACCTACCCAAGGCCACGCTCGATGCCATCACCATGGCCACCCCGCTCGATGTCTTGCGAACCGGCTTGTACCAGCAACTGACGGTTGACGAAGTGATGGCGCAGCCGATTTTTGGCCATTACGGCGGCGTCGGCTTCGAATGGCTGGCGGCGGCGTTTCTGCTGGGCGGCTTGTTGCTGTGGGCCTTGCGCATCATCAGCTGGCAGGTGCCGCTGGCGTTTCTGGCCGGCATCTGGCTCACCGCCGGCTTTCTGCATTTCTTTGATGCCGGCCGCTTCGGCGCGCCGTGGTTTCACCTGTTCACGCCGTCGGTCATGTTGTGTGCCTTTTTCATTGCTACCGATCCGGTGTCGGGTTCCACCACCCCGCGCGGCAGGCTGATTTTTGGCCTCGGCGCGGGCTTTCTCACCATTGTCATCCGCACCTGGGGCGGCTTTCCGGACGGGGTGGCCTTCGCCATCCTGCTGATGAACCTGAGCGTGCCGCTGATTGACCAATATACCCAGCCGCGCGTGTATGGCGAAACCGTCGTTAAACGCGGTGGCGGCGACCACAAGGAGCCACGCGCGTGAGCGCCACCACAGCCAGCCGCAATGCGCTGCGCACCGGCGTCATCCTGCTGGTTTTCGCTTTCGTCGGTACCGCCATTCTGGCGTTCACCCACCAGTCCACCGAACCCACCATTCTGCGCGGCCAACAGGCCGAAAAGATCGCGTTGCTAAGTCAGGTCCTGCCCGCCACGCTGTATGACAACGACCTGTTAAGCAGTCAGCAAAGCGTGCCGCCGGACGATCTGCTGGGCACCCACCAGGCCTCTTTACTCTGGCTGGCACGGCGCGGCGACGTGTTCAGCGGCGTGGTGCTGGAAGCCATCGCGCCCGATGGCTACAGCGGCGATATTTCCCTGTTGATCGGCATCGACGCAAACGGCAAGGTCACCGGTGTGCGCGTCACCGCCCACCGTGAAACCCCGGGGCTGGGCGATTACATCGATCGCGCCAAGCACAGCTGGATCGACCAGTTCGTCGGCACATCGCTCACCCATCCACTGCCCAAGCACTGGAAAGTCATCAAGGACGGCGGCGCATTCGACGCCCGCGCCGGTGCCACCATCACCCCACGCGCCGTGGTCAGGGCAGTCAAAAGTGCGCTCGAATATTTTGCCCAGCACCGCGCAGAATTCAACGCGCCACCTGCCAAGGAGCCTCAAACATGATGACCCTGACCGAATTCCGCAGCCTGTTTCACAACGGCCTCATCAAGCAGAACACCGGACTGGTACAACTGCTCGGCCTGTGCCCGTTGCTGGCAATCAGCAACAACGTGATCAATGCTTTGTCGCTAGGGCTGGCGACCATGCTGGTGATGGCTGCCTCCAGCGGCGCCGTGTCCTCCGTGCGCCATTTCGTGCCGAATGAAATCCGCATCCCGGTATTCGTCCTCATCATCGCCGCACTGGTCACGGTGATCGACCTGGCGATGAATGCCTATGTGCATCCGCTCTATCTGGTGCTGGGGATATTCATTCCACTGATCACCACCAACTGCATCGTGCTGGCGCGTGCCGATGCGTTCGCTTCCAAGAACCGTCCGCTGCACAGCGTGATCGATGCGCTGGCGATGGGGCTGGGACTGACACTGGTGCTGGTGGTATTAGGCGCAATCCGCGAAATCATCGGACAGGGCACGCTGTTGGCCGGCATCGATCTGGTGTTTGGCGAGTCGTCCAAAGCTCTCGTCCTGCATGTGCTACCCAATTACCATGGATTCCTGCTGGCCGTGCTGCCGCCCGGCGCCTTCATCGCGCTGGGCCTGCTGATCGCCGCGAACAACGGCTACAAGGCCCACAGCGCGCAGCGCGCCCGCGCAGCGATTGCCGTCCCAGCATGAACCCGGCCAAGCGCTACGAAATTTTCAATCGCCTGCGCGCGGCCAACCCCCATCCCACCACCGAGCTGGAATACACGTCGCCGTTCGAGTTGCTGGTGGCGGTGGTGTTGTCCGCCCAATCGACTGACAAGGGCGTAAACCTGGCCACGCGCAGACTGTTCCCGGTGGCCAACACTCCGGAAGCCATCTACGCGCTGAGTGAAACGGGACTCGCCGACCACATCAAGACGATCGGTCTCTACAAGAGCAAAGCCAAACACCTCATCGCCACCTGCCGCATGCTGATCGATCGGCACCACAGTACCGTTCCAGCCGACCGCGCCGCGCTTGAAGCCTTGCCCGGCGTCGGGCGCAAAACAGCAAATGTGATTTTGAACACGGCCTTTGGCCAGCCGACGATGGCAGTTGATACACATATCTTTCGGGTATCCAATCGCATCGGCTTGGCCCCGGGCAAAACGGTGCTGGACGTGGAAAAAAAACTGCTCAAGGTCATCCCGGACGAATTTCGCATCGACGCGCACCACTGGCTGATTTTGCATGGGCGCTACGTGTGCCAGGCGCGCAAGCCAAAATGCGGCGAGTGCATCATTGCCGACCTGTGCGAATTCAAGGGCAAGCTGGCGTATGTTTAACCCCAGCCGCGATCAGGTGCGCCAGTTTTTCTTCGCCGTGTGGGCGAAATACCGCGCCGGACAACCACTGGCCGGGGCGGAACAGCCCGCGCTCGACGCGATCCTGACGCATCCCGAATACCACGCCCTGCTTGATCAGCCTGAGCGTTATCAGGAACGCGATTACCTGCCCGAGTCCGGTGAAACCAATCCGTTTTTGCACTTATCCATGCATTTGGCGATCAGCGAGCAATTATCGGTCGACCAGCCGCCCGGCATCCGCGCGCGCTATCAGCGTCTGCTCAAACTGCATGGCGACACGATGCCCGCACAGCATGCGGTAATGGAATGCCTGGCGGAAATGATCTGGCACGTGCAGCGATACCAAACCGCGTTCGATTCAACAGCCTATTTGCGTTGTCTGGACCAGCAGTTGGGTGAGGCCTGAACGACCGTCGCTGGCGGAACCGCCACCTGTCTGAAGGTAATGTTGGTTGATCTTCAGTCTGTCGAAATTCTGTCGATAAGATTGGGTAGACATAACCCGGTTTACCCAATCTCTACCGCAGCTTGATCGATGAACACACTGGAACAATTAAATATCAGCGCCCAGCTCCCCTCGCCCAAAGGCGTGGCGCTGGCCGTGCTCGAGATCTCCCGGCGCGAAAATGCGACCCTGGGTGAAGTCGCGCGAGTGGTGCAAACCGATCCTGCATTGTCCGGACGGTTGATCAAGCTGGCCAATAGCGCATCGCACATTTCGCGGCCAGTGGTGTCGGTGCAGGAGGCGGTGGTGCGACAGGGCATGACGTCTGTACGCCAGCTTACCCTTGGGTTCTCATTGCTTGACCAATACCGCGCGGGCACCTGTCAGGGGTTCGACTATCAGGCCTACTGGTCGCATTCACTGCTCATGGCGCTGGCCATGCAGGCGCTGGGCGCACGGGTCCGATCGGCTGCCGCCGACGAATTATTCATCTGCGGCTTGCTGGCACAGGTCGGACAACTCGCGCTGGCCACCGCCTACCCGGAGGAATACAGCGGCGTGCTGGCTGCCTATCAAGCCGACCTCTCACAATCGCTCGTCGCGCTGGAACGGGCACAGCTGGAAACTGACCACACCGAGTTGGGCATTGTGATGATGGCCGACTGGGGATTGCCCAAGATTTTCACCGAGCCTCTGGCGCAATATGAAGCGCCGCAACACGCCAATTTTGCCCCCGAGTCACGCGCAAGCACGCTCATGCTGATTTTGCAGCTGTCGCACCACCTGGCTGATTACGGACTCGCCAGCGCCGATGCGCGCCCGCAACTGGCCAGGGAATGGATCATCCAGGCAGAAGCGCTCGACGTCACACCCGAAACCGCTGGCGGCTTTATCGACAAGGTGATTGCGAGTTGGCGCGAATGGGGTGAAATACTCAAAATCCCAACCGTATCACTGCCCCCCTTTGAGAGCATCAGGCAGGGGCAAGCCGAAACCAGTGAAGACCAGTTGCCCCTGCGAATCGTGGTGGCGGACGGCAATGCCATGAGCCGCAGCAAAACCATGGCTTTGCTGGTCGAAGATAGCGCCCATATCGTTTATCCGGCTGACAACGGCAACGCTGCGCTCGCGCTGGCAATGGAGATTCTGCCGCATGTCATCATTGCACGTGACAATCTGCCCCAGCTGGATGGCGCGGAGCTATGCCATGCCTTGCGTGCAACGGAAGAAGGCCGCCGCATGCATATCCTGCTGATGGGCGACGAACACGGAGAAGATCAACTGACGCGCACGTATGAAGCCAGCGCAGACGGCTATGCGCCCAGCTCGATCAGCGCACAGGGACTGCGCATTCGGCTGTTCGCTGCGCAGCGCCTGCTGCAATTGCAAAACAACTGGGAAAAGGATCGCGCGCAACTGCGCCAGATTGCCGCCGAACTGGCGGTAGCCAATCGCCGTTTGGCCACCGCTGCGCTGACCGACTCGCTGACCGGGCTCTCCAATCGCCGCTCGGCGATGGATCAGCTCCAGCAAATCTGGAGTGCGTCCACCCGTTCCGATATGCCCCTGTCCCTGATCATTCTCGATATCGACTACTTCAAGCAGATCAACGACACCTACGGCCATGCAGTGGGCGATATCGTATTGCGCGAAACAGCCGAGGCCCTGCGTTCATCGGCACGCCGGGGAGACAACATCAGTCGCATCGGCGGAGAAGAGTTTCTGGTCATTTGCCCCAACACCGACCTTAAGGCAGCCATACAAGCGGCTGAACGCTTGCGAATGGCGGTGGCGTCCAACAAGATCACGATCGGGCGCGCAGAAAAAGCCATCACCATCACGGCCAGCTTCGGGATTGCTACCAAGCTATCCAGCACGGCCGACACCGATGCTTTGGTCAACGCCGCTGACCTCGCGCTGTATGCCGCCAAGCAGGAGGGGCGCAACCGGTCGTGTACCCGGTAACCGAACCCTCCCGTTTCTCCCTGCAAAAAAAACGGGGCGACCATTTATATGGCCGCCCCGTTTTTTTTACTGACCCGTTAAGCTTCAATATTTGAGATACAGGCCTTTTTGTTTGGAAAAATACATGGCCAGATCCTGCATGTCCGCATCAGTCAGAGTTTGTACCTGCCCAGCCATGATGGGGTTTTTGCGCTTGCCGGACTGGTAAGCCTTCAGTGAGTGATACAGATAATCACGATTCTGCCCTGCCAACTTGGGAAAGGACGGCACCGAACTCACCCCGTCAACACCATGACAACCCGCACAGGTGGTGGATTTGGCCTTGCCCGCTTCAGCATTGCCGGCAGCGTGGGCTGGCAACGAAAAAACCAGCGCTGCAGTCGCGAGGATAAATAGTGTTTTTTTCATGGAAGTCTCCGCGGTCATTTGGCAGGGCCGCTGTACGACGACGCGTAATAGGCTGCGAGGTCATTCATATCCTGCTCGGTCAAGCTACCAGCGATCGCATCCATGCTGGGGTGGCTACGTTCGCCTGATTGATAGCCCTTAAGCGCCGCCACAATATAATCGGCATGCTGCCCACCCAGTTTTGGCACGCTATACACACTCGGATAAGCCGTACGCCAGCCAGGAATGCCATGACAACCGGCGCACATCGAAGTTTTGGTTTGTCCTGCCTTGGGGTCACCCGCTGCCTGAACCGGCACGACCAACGTCATCAGCACGGAAACACACAGCGTCATCGTGGAAAATTTCATCATCCTCGCTCTTTCTCGTTGGATTGTCGTTGTAACCCTGTCTCCTGCAGGACTTGCCCGCAATTATGACCTGTACCGCTTGCACCATGAACATCCTGTCGGCAAAAAATCCTTTTATGACAATGAGTTATAGTATTATTCACTAATATGCTTCTGGAGATTTCGTGATCGACCTGAACGCCTGTCCCCTCTGGCTTTACCGCCTGCTACCCTTTTTGCGCTGGTGGCCGAATGTCACCCCGCAGACATTCAAAGCGGATGCCATTGCCGCATTCACGGGCGCGCTCATCGTGTTGCCGCAAGCCGTTGCGTTTGCCACCATCGCCGGATTGCCACCCGAATACGGCTTATACGCAGCAATGGTGCCCGCTATCGTCGCCGCACTGTGGGGGTCGAGCTGGCATCTGGTGTCAGGGCCCACCACCGCGATCTCGATCGTGGTGTTTGCCTCGATCAGCCCGCTGGCCGAACCCGGCAGTGCGCAGTTCATCGGCATGGTGCTCACCCTCACCCTGCTCACCGGCCTGATCCAGCTGGCGATGGGCCTGGCGCGCCTGGGCGTGCTGGTCAATTTCATCTCGCACACCGTCATCATCGGTTTCACCGCAGGCGCAGCCATCCTCATCGCCAGCAGCCAGATCAAGAGCTTCTTCGGGCTGGACATCCCGCGTGGCGCGCACTTTCATGAAGTGCTGATTTATTTCGGCACGCACCTGATGGACATCCAGCCCTGGGTGCTGATTGTGAGCGCAGTCACCCTGGTGTCCGGCATCCTGGCCAAACGCTATCTAAGCAAGCTTCCCTACATGATTGTGGCGATGGTGATTGGCAGCGCGGTAGCCGCCCTTCTTAACCTGCGCTATGGCGCCGAAGCGACCGGCATCAAGACCGTCGGTGCGCTGGTTGCGTCTTTCCCGCCGATCTCGTTGCCGGATTTCTCGCTCACGGCAATCAAGCAAACCCTGTTCCCCGCCACCATCATCGCGATCCTGGCGCTCACCGAAGCGGTCGCCATCGCCCGCTCGGTGGCGACCAAATCCGACCAGCGCATCGACAGCAATCAGGAGTTCATCGGCCAGGGGCTATCCAATATCGCCGGCAGCTTTTTCTCCGGCTATGCCGCCAGTGGCTCGTTCAACCGCAGCGGCGTCAATTACGCATCCGGCGCCCGCACCCCGCTCGCGGCCGCGATGTCGGCGGTGTTCCTGCTGGTGATTGTGCTGCTGGTTGCGCCACTCGCGGCCTATCTGCCGGTGCCCGCCATGGCCGCGATCCTGTTCATCGTGGCGTGGAGCCTGATCGACTTCCACCACATCGGCGAAATCATCAAACGCCATAAACGCGAACGCATCATCCTCGCGCTCACCTTCATCGGCACCCTGATCGACCTGGAAAAAGGCATCTTCCTCGGCATCCTGGTGTCATTGATGTTTTACCTGCATCGCACCTCACAACCGTCCATCCGCGAACTGGTGCCGTCGCAAGCCGAGCGCGACAATCCGCGCCGCAAGTTTGTGCCGACCGATGGCGATGCGCCCGCCTGCCCGCAGATGGCCATGATCCGCATCGAAGGCTCGATTTTCTTCGGCGCAGTTGAATATGTGCAGCAGCACTTCCGCAACATCGACGAAACCGACCCGCAGAAAAAGCATCTGCTGCTGACCTCACGCGCGATCGGTTTCATCGACCTGGCCGGAGCCGAACTGCTAGCCAAGGAAGCCACCCGCCGGCGCAAACTGGGCGGCGGCCTTTATCTGGTCGGCGTGCAGCCGGATTTGTGCACGATGCTGCGTCGCAGTGGCCAGGTTGACACCATCGGTGAAGAACAGATTTTCCGCCACAAGGGCGATGCGATTCAGGCGATCTACCCACGCCTGGATAACGAGGTTTGCCGCACGTGCACCACGCGGGTGTTCCACGAATGTCACGTTGCGCTACCAGATGGGACCAGACGTGAAGCAGGAAACTGAATACGACGGGGCATTTTGAACACGCCGTCGTTGCGAGGTGCGCAACGACGGCGGCCAGTTCGGAAAAAACAATGGGAAGATCAGCCCCGCTGTTGCCACACCCCAAACGCCACGGCATCAAACTCGTGGCGGCAAAGCTCGATATCGCCATCAAACAGCAGCGGCACATCCCAGCCAAACCGGACTTTCAACGATGGATCGCCATCCACATCCACCTCGATCAAACAAGGGATGCCCAGCCGCGCACGCACCTGCTCCGCCATGTCCTCGCACAAGGGGCAACCTGCCCGCGTGTAGAGCGTGAGTGTTGACGCTTTAGCGTCTGTAGTGCGTGGTTGTTGCCGGCTTGCCGGCTTTACAACCACGGCCTCCCCCTCGCGGGGACAGTCAGGGCCTACTCCTTGCGGGTGAAATATGAGTGGCGAATCAGGCATGGCGATCACTCACCGGAAATTTTCAGCGGAACGTATAACGACCCTTCGCCGCGTCGCACGAGGATGGCGACCATTTTTCCAGCTGGTACGGCAGCAATGGCTTTGCGGTAGGCATCTACCGTGGCGACTTTTCCATTGTTCACTGCCAGGATCACGTCGCCGGTGCGAATACCCGCGCGCAGGGCATCCCCCGTGGCGTCTTCCACCAGCACGCCATAATCGATCTTGAGCTCACGCCGTTGTTCGACCGTGAGCTCGGACAGCGCAAGTCCGCCACGCAAATAGGCTTTACCCGACTTGCCGGCCAGTTTTTCTTCACCCGGCAATTCGGTCAGGACGACACGGACAGTCTGCGCTTTGCCCTTGCGCCAGATTTCCAGCGGAATCGTGCTGCCAGGTTTGACGGTGCCAACCATGCGCGGCAGATCACCGGAGTTTTCAACGAACTTGCCGTTGAATTTGAGAATGACATCGGAGGCCTGCAAACCTGCCTTGGCAGCCGGTCCATCAGGCTGCACCTGCGCAATCAGTGCACCGCGCGGGCGATCGAGGCCAAAAGATTCGGCGAGATCGCTGCTGACTTCCTGTATCACCACGCCGAGCCAACCGCGCGAGACTTTGCCGCCGGACTTGATCTGGCCCACCACTTCCATCGCGACGTCGATGGGAATGGCAAACGAAACGCCTTGATAGCCCCCACTGCGACTGTATATCTGCGAATTGATGCCGACCACTTCACCCTTCATGTTGAACAGCGGTCCGCCCGAGTTGCCGGGGTTGATCGCCACGTCCGTCTGGATGTAGGGCACATAGCTTTCTGACGGCAGTGAGCGTCCCTTGGCAGAAACGATGCCCGCTGTGACCGAGTTCTCGAAGCCGAACGGCGAGCCAATCGCCGCGACGGCTTCGCCGACGCGCAGCGTGTCCGGGTTGCCCAGCTTCACGGTAGGCAGGTTGCTGGCGATAATTTTCAGCACGGCGACGTCGGTACGTGCATCAGCACCGATCACCTTGGCGGTAAATTTACGCTTGTCGGTCAGTTTGACGATCACTTCATCGGCGCCGCTCACCACATGCGCATTGGTGAGAATAGTGCCGTCGCTGCCCACAATAAAGCCAGACCCCGCGCCATGAGTCGGCACATCCGGCATCAGCCCGCCCTGCCCGCCGGGTCCACCGGGGAAAAACCGACGGAAAAACTCCTGAATATTTTCGTCGTCCGGGAGTTCGAACGGCACGCCGTTCGAACTGCGCTTCGTCAGGGTGATCGTGCTGATGTTGACGACTGCCGGCCCCTGTTTTTCGACCAGATCAGCCACATCCATCACAGCTGTTGCCCATGCGGGTGCAACCATTGCTCCCACCATTGCGATCGTAGTCAACGCCATTCGCATACGAACTATCCTTTCATCAAATGAACCATGTCTTCGCGCCTCAGCACCACCGGGCGGGCAGCCGGGCTGTTGCGCGCCAGCAACCAGCCTGCCGCGCCGCCCAGCAACACGCCGATCAAGGCGGGGCCATCACCGGACGCAAACACTTGCGACAGCAACGCGCCCGTCAGCATCAATGCCAAAGGCTGGCCATAGGCGCGCAGCGCACTCTTCAACACGCTGCCATTGGCAATTCCGACGATTGCACGGTCACCCGGTGACAGTGACAAATCGCAATCGACCAGAAACAAGCGGGGTTTGCGCTGGAACAATTCGGCAATCCGCCGCGACGAACACCCCTGACCCGCGCAGGTGCCGCAGCCCGAGGGTTCGACTGCCTGCACCCAAATGCCGTCTGCCGCGGTTTTGATGACCTGCACGGTCTGTTCAAGCATGGTTGGATCCGGCACGGGTTTTCTCGCTGTCTTGCTCACTGTTTTTCAACCGAATTGCCCGTTTCGATCAACGCGGCATTCGGCACTTCACCCAGTGTGGTCACGGAATAGCCCGCCACTTCACGCGCATATACCCCGATCGCCCCTTCGTCTGCCAGCCCCTGCATTTTTGGCATCTGTGGATTGATGGGTTCGAGGAACATCGACAACACGCTCAAGCCATCTGAAAACACCAGATGGGTCACCGGCATCTGTTTGCCCGGCAACGCACGAACCGCGGCTTGCACCCGGACAAATCCCGGTGGCGGCGTCACCTTCCAGGCCACGCTGACGGGTTGGTCCAGGCTTGCTTTATGGATGCTTTTGCCGGTCAGGTCATTGAGGAACAACTGGGCATCCG
>JAABQE010000054.1 GCA_011391655.1 Hydrogenophilales bacterium | reverse complement strand
ATCAGCGGGCCGCAGGACATTGTCGAACTGGGGCGCGAAATCGACTGGCTGCGGCAACGCCTGCAGGCGCTGGAAGAGCAGAAACTCCGCTTTCTGCGTCATGTGTCGCATGAGCTGAAAACTCCGCTTGCTTCGCTGCGCGAAGGGGTGGCGCTGCTGGACGACGAACTGGCGGGCAGCCTCAACGCACGCCAGCGCACGATCGTCGGCATCATGGACGGCAGCAGCCGCGACCTGCAAAAGCGCATCGAGGACCTGATCCGTTACGGTAGCCTGGTGAGTGATGCCACGTTGCCGCCCAGCGCGCCGGCGCAAATCCTGGCCGATGTGGTCAATAGCGTGCTGGCGCGCCACCGGCTTGCGCTCGACGCCCGCCACATCGAGGTCGACACCCAGCTGGCCGCCCCGACGCTGCTTGCCGACCGGAGCCAGCTGGAAACCGTGTTCGACAACCTGTTGTCCAACGCGATCAAATTCAGCCCGGAAGCGGGGCAGATCCTGATTCGCAGTGAACTTTCCGATGCGGCAGTCCTCTTTCATGTATGCGACCAGAGCGGCGGCATCCCGTTAGCCGAGCGCAGCCGGGTTTTCGAGCCCTTTTTTCAGGGCGCGCAGCAACCCGCCAGCACGGTCAGGGGGAGCGGACTGGGGCTGTCGATTGTGCGCGAAACGCTGCTGGCCGCCGGCGGGACGATCGAGATCGTTGATAACCCGCCTTGGACAACCTGCTTCCGACTCACCTGGCCCCTGCCGCAATGACATTCAAATCTGTTCTGTTTGCCGGTCTCCTGCTTGCCTTGGGCGCGTGTTCCACCGTGTCCCCACCCGAGCGCCCGGTTCCGCGCAGCAGCGCACCCACGCCGGCTGTGTCGGTTGCGTCTGCCGCGTCGGCGTTGCTGGGCGAACTGGCACGGGTGGCGACCCTTTCATCCGAGCAAAGGCGGCGTGAACTGGCTGACCTCGAAAGCGCGCGCCGCCTCGATGACAGCAAGCGTTTTCAGCTGGCGGCCTTGCTCGAACGCGAAGACAGCACGGATGCGTTTGAGCGCGGCCTCAAAGCGCTGGTCGCGATGGATGACGGCGACGCCCGCACCCAGGCGCTGATCGAGTTGTTGAAGCGGTCACTCAAGGTGCGCATCGAACTCAAGCAGCAAACGGCGCGTGCGGACGAATGGCGGGACAAGCTCGAACAGATCAAGGCGCTGGAAAAATCCCTGCAACAGCGCAGCACGCCGGGGAAAGCGCCATGAACGCGGTGAAAGCCATGAATAAACCCGCCATTCTGGTCGTCGACGATGACGCTTCGCTGCGCGAACTGATCACCCTGCGGCTGGAGGCCAACGGTTTCCGGGTTGAAACGGTGGGCAGCGGCGAAGCGGCGCTGGCGCAGCTGGCGCGGGCGCGTCCCGACGCTGTGCTGACCGACATGCAGATGGCGGGCATGGACGGCATGGCCCTGTTTCGCGCCATTCATGCGCGCGACCCGGCGCTGCCGGTGATCGTGCTCACCGCGCACGGCAGTATTCCGGACGCCGTGGCCGCCACCCAGCAGGGCCTGTTCGGCTATCTGACCAAACCGTACGATGCCCCGACGCTGGTCGATCTGCTGAAACGCGCCACCCGGCTGGCAAGCAGCAGTCCCGATGCCACCGACGACAACTGGCGCAGCGCAATCATCACCGCCAGCCCGGTGATGGGCGCGTTGCTGGCCGAAGCCCGGCTGGCCGCGCAAAGCGATGCGTCGGTCCTGATCCAGGGCGAATCGGGCACCGGCAAGGAACTGCTGGCGAGCGCCATTCACCGCGCCAGTCCGCGCCGGGCCAAGCCGTTCGTCGCGATCAACTGCGGCGCGATTCCGGCCGAGCTGCTCGAATCGGAACTGTTCGGCCACATGAAAGGTTCGTTCACTGGGGCCGGGCGCGACCATCCCGGCCTGTTTCTCAGCGCGCACGGCGGCACGGTGTTCCTGGACGAGATCGGCGACATGCCCGCGCCCTTGCAGGTCAAGCTGTTGCGCGTGCTGCAGGAGGGCGAGGTGCGGCCGGTGGGTGCGACTGAAACGCGGGCGGTGGACGTGCGCATCCTGTCGGCCACCCATCGCAATCTGGACGAGGCGATTATCAGCGGCGAGTTTCGCGAAGACCTGTATTACCGCCTCAACGTGGTCAACCTGACGCTGCCGCCGCTGCGCGAACGGCGCGAAGACATTCCGCTGCTGGCCCGCCATTTCCTCACCGTGCTGACCGAGAAATACCGCCGCCGCATCCACGGCTTTGCCCCCGAGGCGCTGGAAATGCTGGTGGCGGCCGACTGGCCGGGCAATATCCGCCAGCTGCACAACGTGCTGGAGCAATGCTGCGCGCTGTGCACCACCTCGACCATTCCGGCCAGCCTGGTGGCGCGCGCCCTGCGCGATAAACCGACCGAGATCCAGCCGCTGGCCGAGGCGCGTGCGGCGTTTGAGCGCGACTACCTGATCACGCTGCTGAAGCTGACGCGCGGCCAGGTCAGCGAAGTGGCGCGGCTGGCGGGACGCAACCGCACCGAGGTGTACCGGCTGCTGGAACGCCACGGCCTGACCCCGGCCCTGTTCAAGGATCGCGACGAAGCCGGCTGAACTGGCTGAATGTCTGGCGCAGGCGACACCTGCGCGTGCCTCCACCCAACCTGTCCGTCACCCGCAACGCTACCCGCCTGATTCAACAGGATATTGTGGCTCTGGCACGTCTCCTGCATTGGCGTAGGTGCGCCGTCGTGCGTGTATCCACGCTGAAAGGAGAGCGCCATGTTTGGCTGGGCCGTTACGTTTCTGATCGTCGCCATCGTCGGCGGCACCTTTGGCTTTGCCGCTGCAGCGGGCACCGCCGCCTGGATCGCCAAAGCCCTGTTTGTCGCGGGTGTGGTGGCCTTGCTGGTACTGCTGGCCCTGAGCCGGCAGCCGCCTGCAGCTTGATTCGCCATGCGTTTTGAGACCGGGGAGCATGGCTCCCTTTTTTTGCGCGTATTCAACGCGACTGGCCCCGTTGTCGCCAACACCCGACAAAAAACCCATGCAAAAACAGTTGCATGGGTATCCCTCCCGAATCTGTCGTTAACAGGCGACAGATTGGCGCGTAAAACGCTGGGCGAGCGTGCGCATCTCACCGCATGATACGTGTATCTAATTGATTTTATGCGTAAAAACTGATCTGGCACGATCATCGCTGTATCTCCCCCGAGTGCATCCCGCATTCGAATCAACACAACGACAGGAGATCAAACGGCATGAACACTTTTGACACGCATATCCGGAACGCAGCCATTGTCACGCTGGTGTGTGCTTTCGCCGCAGTGCAGGCGTGGGCTGCCCCGGACAAGCCGGATTTCAAGGCTTTTGACCAAAACAGTGACGGCATGATCAGCCTGAAAGAATTTGTCGCCCAGGGCGGTCGGGGGGAGGCTTTCATGGAGGGCGACGTCAACAGCGATAGCCAGCTCAGCAGCGATGAATTAATCAAAGCCATTGCCAGCCAGGCGCAACCCCCCAATCGCTAAATCGAAACCGGCCGCACGCGCCCAACGCCATCGGCCGGCCCGAATCACCACAGGAGTCTCTATATGCGAAAGACCACGCACCATCTTGATGACGAACACATGCGCCTATACGAATGGAGCGGTGCCGGATCGGGTTGCCATATCCCGGCACAATCGACATGCACACACGCTTGGCATGCTTCGTATGGCGTGTTGGCGGTGATGACCGGTTTGCTGATCCTGAGCGGTTGCAATACCCAGAGCCCAGCCGAACGGGTTGTAGAAGATATGAAAACGAATGGAGGGACGCTGTATGAAGAATCCATGTCCAAGCCGGTGCCGGCAGAGTCGCCGGAAGCAGCTGGGTACGCGATGGGCGAGGCACCAGCTGAACAGCCCGCCAGGTAGCCTGGCAGCCACCCGC
>JAABQE010000053.1 GCA_011391655.1 Hydrogenophilales bacterium | reverse complement strand
CTGTTCTCGCCCGCCTACGTCACCGTCTGTAATCCGGCCCTCCTCGCCGGCGAACATCCGCTCCGGGAACCCCGGGACCTGCTCTGGCACACCCTGATCCACGACGCCACGCTTCCCGATCTCGACGACCGCCCGGGCTGGGCCCAGTGGCTCAACCTGGCCGGTGTTGCCGATATCGAAGATCAGTCGCGCGGCGCCTATTTCGAAGATGCGGCGCTCGCCGTGGCGGCGGCCGTGGCTGGCCAGGGCGTTGTTCTGGCGGCACGCCCCCTGGTCAGTGCAGACATTGCCGAGGGTCGCCTGGTGATCCCCTTCCCTCATTCGATCCCTTCCCGTTACGCCTATTACGTCACGACCCCCGGCGCGAAAGCCGAGCGTCCGACAGTGCTCGCCCTGCGCACCTGGCTGGTGCGGGAAGCCGCCCGGGAAAGGGCAGCGGAAGCAGGTGTGTAAGGGAAGAAACGACATACCGGTGGCAACTTCGCCGTTGTGATGTCGCTCGTCGCTAAGGCCAAGCCACCGACTGGTCCAGCCTGCAGGAAAACGTCGAGGTCAATTACGGCTATTGGCTTAGCGAAATATTGAGTTCGCAACTGGACTCTATGGCAGCGGGGTCAGCAACGGCTTGATTTATGCCGCATAGAGCCGCAGGCGCCGATGGCAGGCTCCCGGATTTATACGGTCGACTGACTTGCTGTTGGCGTTAATTCACCGCAAAGGAATAGAACAGTCCGTCTCCTCCCACCGGCAAGTAGCGGCCAAAGGACTAAACCGCTCGCGCGGTAGCAGGCTGCGCATCAGCAGCAGCGAATTTTTTGAGATTGCAGATCTGTTTCCTATGTTGAGAACTGAGGCAACCCGCCTCAACTTTCAAGAGGAGCAGCATCATGACCGTTACAGCCCAAGCCATCAGCCCTTTGCGTCAACGCATGATCGACGACATGCGGATGCGCCAACTTGCTGACAAGACCCAGAGCCACTACCTGCGCGCCGTCCGCCAGTTTTCGGTTTTTCTGGGACGCTCACCCGACACTGCTGCCATTGAAGACCTGCGGCGCTATCAACTTCATCTGGTCGACCAGGGCATTTCCGCCATCTCACTCAATGCCGCGATCACCGGCCTCAAATTCTTCTTTGACGTGACGCTGGATCACCCTGAGTTGATGAGCAAGATGCAGTCGGTCCGAACACCGCGCACCTTGCCGGTGGTGCTTAGCCGGGAGGAAGTCGCTCGCCTGATTGAGGCGGCAGGCAATCTCAAACACCAAACGGCACTCTCTCTGGCCTACGGCACTGGATTACGGGTTGGCGAAGTCGTTGCGCTGAAAGTCGGCGATATCGACAGCCAACGGATGACCCTGCGCGTTGAGCGCGGCAAGGGCCAGAAGGATCGCTACGCCATGCTTTCGCCGGTGCTACTGCAACGCCTGCGCGTCTGGTGGCGTGTCGCCCGCGCCCAAGGCAAGATGCTTGATGGCGGCTGGCTGTTTCCTGGGCTGAACCCGATCGAATCCCTCAGCACCCGCCAACTCAACCGCGCCATTCATTCGGCAGCCGTGGCCGCCCATATCGACAAGCGGGTGTCGATGCACACCCTGCGTCACAGTTTCGCAACCCACTTGCTCGAACAGAAGGTGGACATCCGCGTCATTCAGGTTTTGCTTGGTCACAAGCGACTCGACACGACCGCCCTCTATACGCAAGTCGCGACCGATATTCTGCGTGAAATCATCAGTCCGCTGGAGAGGTTGTACCCAGACTAACCTATCGCCATGGGGCGTCCAGCCATCGAGGTCGCGGACATCTTCCGGACCCATGGGCCAGCCTGGCGCCAAACTCAGCACAGCCACCTGAGTCTGGGGCAACTCAAGGTCATGTCGGCCATCGAACAGTGCCGCACGGCGGCGCTGGGGGGACATGTGTTGCGCTGCCATGCATGCGACCACCTCGACATTGCGTATAACTCCTGCCGTAACCGGCATTGCCCGAAATGTCAGGCGCGTGCCGCGCAACGCTGGCTGGAAGCGCGTCAAGCCGATTTGCTGCCGGTTGCGTATTACCACGTGGTGTTTACCTTGCCGGCACCGATCAGTGCTTTCGCCTATACCAACAAGGCAGTGATTTATCGGTTGTTGTTCGAGGTGGCCGCCGAGGTGCTGCGAACAATTGCCGGTGACGCCAAGCATCTGGGGGCACAAATCGGCGTGACGCTGGTGCTGCACACCTGGGGATCAGCACTGACGCACCATCCCCATGTGCACGGCATCGTGGCGGGCGGTGGAATCTCGGCTGACGGTGAGCGCTGGGTGGCCTGCAAGCCGGGTTTCTTCCTCCCGGTCAAGGTGCTGTCGCGGTTGTTTCGCCGGCGCTTTCTCGAAGAAATGATCAAAGCCTATGGCGCTGGTCAGTTGCGTTTCTTCGGTGAGTTTGCCGACCTGGCCGATGCCACTGCTTTCGTCGATTGGCTGACGCCCCTCCGGCAGTGTGAATGGGTGGTCTATGCCAAGCGCCCGTTTGCCGGACCGTCAGCGGTCCTCGCTTATTTGTCGCGCTATACCCACCGGGTGGCGATTTCCAATCAGCGGCTGATCGCGATGGATGAGCGTGGCATCACTTTCCGTTGGAAGGATTACCGAATCAAGGAAGGGCCGCGCATTAAGACGATGACGCTGAGCCCGGCAGAATTCATGCGGCGGTTTCTGCTGCATGTGCTACCCAGCGGCTTTCATCGTATTCGCCACTTCGGCTTACTCGCCAATGCTGGGCGCCGGGAGAATCTGGCGAAGGTGCGTAAGTTGTTGCAGGTGGCGCCAACGCTCATGCCGGAAACCGTAGATGCGGTGGTTTCCGCTGCGCCGCTTCAGCCGACCTTCATTTGCCCGGCATGCGGGGCTGCTATGATCATCATCGAGAGCTTTCTGCGCGGTCAACCGATCCGCGCGCCGCCATCATCGCAAGGGGCTTCATGATCGTCTCTCGACGTCACATCCTCGTCCTGATCATTGATTGGCTTGCGCCGATGCGCTCCCGCTTTGCCTTGTGGGGCGAAAGTCCCTGCTTTTGCTTGGTGCATCACACCAAAACCCGTGGTCTCCCTGCTAGGAACGGCTGGCCGAGTCGCGAAGTACACGCGGAGCACGCCGGCATGTTACGTCTGGCCAGCTAGCAAAGACTCAAATCCCCATAGCGGGATCGCCTGCAATAACCAGCCCGGTTCACCCCGCGGTTTCCTCCCTCGGGGCTTCTCCAACGCCTGCCCATCGGCTTCACCACTTCCGGAGCTACCTGCGCGCATGGGCAGGCATCGGACAACCCTTAACACAACCGGGCAATGGCCACACCGTCTGAAAGCGGTCGTATAATGTCATTGGCACTTCTGTCGCTTGCAGGGTTGGCAAAACGTTTAGTACCGTATGCAGGCTTACTGCATAAGAAAATGTTACTTTAATACAGTGGGTTAAAGCAACAGGCACTGCTTGGTTATACGTCACGAATCCGAAAAACCCAGCAAAATTGCTGTCCACTTCACGTTAGGCTCCGCAACCACTATGCTCTATGTGCACGAAAAATGATGCCCCTTCTTTTTTTGCTCGACGCGAACGCCTGCAACGCGCTCCAACGAATCGGAGAACTTAACGAACTGGAGCACCTTGCTCAAGCCAGAAAAATCGACCTAATGTATACCGAAACTACTTGGGATGAGGCTCAGTTTGGATCGCAGATTCGGCGCGGCAAAGTCAGCCAATTTTTTTTTGTTGGATTGAGCAATGATCAAGAAAACAATCTTTTGCAAGAGCCTTGGCGCCAAGAAATCGGTAGGCTTGTGTTTCCGCAAGGGATTAAAAACGATGGCCAGCGACGCGATATAGAGGCATTGTTGACCGTTAAAATGTCTTGCGGATATTTTGTCTCAAGTGACGGCGGATCAAAAAAACAG
>JAABQE010000052.1 GCA_011391655.1 Hydrogenophilales bacterium | reverse complement strand
AGGCGCTTGAGATAGGACAGCGACGAATATCCGGTACCGAAATCATCCAGGCAGAAACGCACCCCCAGCGCATTGATCTGGTGCATCCGGTCGATGACCAGATCGACGTTATCGAGTACCACGCTCTCGGTCAGTTCGAGCTTGAGCCGCGCCGGATTGATGCTGCTCGAAACCAGGCTTTGGCGAACGGTTTCAACGAAATCGGGCTGGTGAAACTGGCGCGCGCTGACGTTGACCGACATCTGCAAGGCTTGCGTGCGCGGATCCCCCTCCCACGCTTTTAGCTGGGCGCAGGCCGTATCCAGAACCCATTGGCCGATGGGAAGAATGAGTCCGGTTTCCTCGGCCAGCGGAATGAACTCGGCTGGCGCAACCAGATACTGGTTCGGATGCACCCAGCGAAGCAGGGCCTCGGCGCCAATCAAGTTCGCGTCCTGATCGACCTGGGGCTGATAGAACAGCTCGAATTCATTATTTTCCAGCGCCCGGCGCAGCGCAGATTCCAGTGCGGTGCGCGTGTCGATGGCGGCCTGCATGGCCGGATTGAAGAACCGGACCAGATTACGCCCGGCGTCCTTGGCTTGATAGAGCGCCACGTCGGCTTGCTTCAGCAGCAGATCAACCGAAGCGTCCTGACCACGAAACAGCGTCAGACCAATGCTGGTGGTGCCGTAAAACTTGGCTCCGCTGGCGTTCAGGGTATAGGGTTGGTTGAGCGCGGAGCGCACTTTTTCCGCGACAAGCTCGGCCTGCGGCGCCGCTTGCTGCTCGTCTTGCCCCAAGGCTTCCAGGATCACCACGAATTCATCGCCACCCAGGCGGCAAACGGTATCGTCCTGGCGCACGTTGGCATTCAAGCGCTGTGCCACTTCAACCAGCAGCCGGTCGCCGACATCATGGCCCTGGGTGTCATTGAGAACCTTGAAATGATCCAGATCGAGGATCAGCACCGCGCCGAATTTTTCACTGCGCTGGCTGGAATGCAGTGCCTGGTTCAGACGATCCATCAGCAGCCGGCGGTTGGGCAGATCGGTGAGTGCATCAAAGTAAGCCAGGCTCCGAATCTGCTCTTCTGTTTGCTTGCGGTTCGTAATGTCACGCACCAGGCCGAGAACATAGGCTTGCCCCGAAAACTCAAAGTAATTGGCGTTGACCTCCACTGGAAAAAAGCATCCATCACTCGCCTTGTGGCGGCTCTCGAATGTCATGGTTTTTTCTATCTTGAGCTGATCCCAGAAAGCCTGCCACTGCTCCGGCTGGGTCACCTCGCTATCGACGTCAATAATCCGCAGTTGCAGCAACTCCTCCAGCGGATAGCCCAGCGCCCGGCATGCCTCATCGTTCACATAGTGAAAATAACCTTGCTCATCGGCCATATAGGCCGCCTCTTTCACATGATTCAGCGCGAAGTTCACCAATGCCAAATGTCGACTTGTGTTTTCGCGTTCGGTGATGTCGCGCGCGAGACCGAGCACGCCGGTTATTTTTCCATCCTGGTCGCGCAGCGGGGTCTTGACCGTTTCGAGCAAGGCACGCTGACCATCGGCAGCGAAGGTCACCCACTCCTCATTTTGGGTGGATTGTCCGGCCGCCATGGCTTCCCGGTCTTTTTGCTGGAAAAAACGCGCCAGTTCGGGTTCGACAAAATCGAAATCGGTTTTACCCAGAATGTCTGATTCCGCTGCACCGAGTAAGCGTTCAAAACCGGGATTACACATTTGAAAAACCCCCTGTGCATCCTTGAGCCATACCAGGTCGGGCAAAGCCTGCAAGATCAGGTGTTTTTGCTGCTCGCTTTGCTCCAGATTGCGGGTGGCTGTTTTCAGCAGATCATGCTCGCGCAACAGTGTGCTTTGCTTGAACATGGCCAGAATGACCACGACAAACGCACCTGCTTTGACCGCGTAACTGACAGCCTGGGACACGCCCGTGTGGGGGTCCGACAAGATCACCGCAAGGCCGGCAAGCACGACGGCCGCCAGTGGTAACAGACGCAGGAAGCCTTCGCTCCAGCGTTCCCATGCCGCGTTGCGCGAGGGCTCGACGTTCCAGTACAGGGTGGCCAGGCCCATCCCCAGCACCGAGAAGGAAAACAGACTGTTGAACCAGTTGCCGTCGATGGTTGCGCCATCCAGTGCCATGCTGTTCCAGACCATCCAGCAGCCGCCCGTGGCAATCAACGACGCCAGAAACAGTCCGTAGCTCCAGGAAAACTTCAAACGCAGGGTTGGAATTGCGATCAGGCCGATGCAAGCCGCTGCAAACAGGCTGGCTGGATACGCCACCAGCACGGCCAGTGAAGGCCACGCCATGTCTCCGCGCATGGGCAAATACAGGACCAGAACCAGTGTCATCGCGGCAATGGCGAGGGTAGCGGCATCCAGCAGCAGGGTTTTGCGCTGGACGCGGTCGGCCAGGCGCTTGGCCTCAATCAGCAAGCCCGCGCCCACACAGGGGCCCAGCCATAAATAGAACACGTCGGAAGGCGATGGAAAGCCGCTGAAACCAATTAGCGTTTGCACATCCCAGATGAGCTGGCCGAATGCGTAGCCCGTCAGGCCGATCGCAATCCACCGCAGCCCCCTGACGCTGTCAGGCTGCGCCGAGCGCTGGCCCAGCCAGGCAAGCGCCGCCGCTGTGACCGTTCCCACCGTCCAGTGCAGGTTGTCGAAGAAGCGGATCCAGTGCACATCCTGCGCGAAGCGGATCCCCGCTACGCCAACCAGCAGCCCGGTCATGCCTGCGATTAGCACAAGACGCATGTTTGATAAGGAGCTAGCTCGGCTGATCCGATTCATCAATTGAGTCCACCAGTCAAAAACCATTCAATCAACCAGTAACGGCAGCAACCGGGCTGGCTAAACCCTGGCCGCTTCTGACCGTCCCGCATGGGTCCTGCTCTAGTCCTGCCCCCGCTCACAGCCGACCGGATCATTCACCCGGATCATGCCGCCCACCCAAATGCGGGCCTTTATCCCGCCATGACCGCGCATCGCGTTATAGCCGCCCGGCCCCAGCACGGCTTCCATGCGCGAGCACGGCGCGCAATGCCCTGTCACCTCCAGCAGCACGTCGGCGCCGATGCGCAGCAGCAGCGGTTGGTCGCGGAACAGGGCATGTGCCGCCAGCAGATTCAGGCCCGACACCACCAGATTGCGCCGCAGCCCGGCCGGGTCGATGCGCGCCCGTCCCATCAACGCTGCCACCGCAGGCAGATGTTCCGCCTGGATCAAGGTAATTTGCCTGGAACCCCCTGCCACGCGGCCGGCAGCACCACTGGCATAGTGATCGCCTTGCAGGCCACAGGCGGCAATGGCCACAGCGTGGTCCACCGACTGCACGCCGGCACGGCGCTGTGGCCGCAGGTAAATCGCCTGGACCTGTCCCGTGCGCGGAAAGTGGCTAGCGAGATCGCGCAAGTCCGGCAGGTCTTGTCGGGTGGCATCAGCCATGTCAGCCCTACGAAATCCGCACCTCGGTTCCCACATCCACCAGATCGAACAGCTCCGCCACATCCGCATTCTTCATGCGGATACAGCCATGCGATGCGGGCGTCCCGAGCTTGTGCTCCTCATTGGTGCCGTGGATATAGATATAACGGGCATGCGTGTCCACATTGCCGCCCTTGTTTTTGTCCGGCTCCAGTCCTTCAAGCCACAGAATGCGCGTGAGAATCCAGTCGCGCCCGGGGTTCTCCACGTCCAGTTCGGGCGTCCAGATTTCGCCGGTGGGCTCGCGTGACTTGAAGGCGGAACACATCGGTGCGCCTGCGCCAATCTTCACCGCGATGCGGTGACGGCCGCGCGGCGTGCAATGGCTGCCGTTTTGCTCCCCGGTTCCATTCGTCGCTGTCGAAATGGAATACTGCCGGATCAGCATGTCGCCATCGGGATAGGACTCCCACAGATACAACTGCTGCAGGCGGGTATCTACTTCGATAAACAGATCGTTCATTGCATTGCCCCCTT
>JAABQE010000051.1 GCA_011391655.1 Hydrogenophilales bacterium | reverse complement strand
CCTTGTAGCTCATCTTCATCGCCTTGGCTGCTTTGGAAATGGAGCCGGTTTCGCGGATGCGCCGCAACAGTTCGATCCGGCCGCGGCCGAGGAAGTTTTTGCCGTCGAGCGTGAGCCAGAAACGGCCATCGATTTTGAGTTCGGGAGGCATCGCCCGAGTGTAGCAAACGAAGCTTGCGTGTCTGCGCGTATATGGCCGAAAATCAAGCCTCCCGTCCCCGAGAGACCACCATGAAAAAAACCCTCGCTGCGTGCGTCCTGTTTGGCCTGTCGATGCCTGCGCTGGCAACGGATGCTTACTCCGTCCTGTTTAAAACCCAGGGGGATTTTTCGTTTGTGCGCGATTCGCTGCAGGTCGCGATCGAAGGCAAAGGGCTGGTGATCAATCACACCAACCAGATTGCCGGGATGCTGGAGCGTACCGGCAAGGATCTGGGTGCGACCCAACAGGTTTTCACCCATGGCGAACAGTTCGAGTTTTGCAGTGCGACGGCTTCGCGCGCGATGATGGAAGCCGACCCGCATGCCATCACCCTGTGCCCATACATCATTTCGGTGTACACGATTCCCGGCGACGCCAACGTGTACCTCGCTTACCGCAAACCCGGCCCCACCCAGAACCCGGCGCTGCAAAAAGCGCTGGATCAGATTGAAACGCTGTTGACCGAGATTATCGAGGATGCGCTGTAAGGCCGTTCATCCGGCGTGATCATTCAGCCCGGTTTTCCGTCAACCCTGGGGCGCAGCAGCATGGGCGCATAGATTGCCGCAAACAGGCCGAATGCCAATATCCACAGGGATCCGGCGACCACGGTGCCGGCCAGATAATCGGTCGCAACCAGCAGTGGCAAAGCGATGCGACTCAACGCGGCGCAGTTGACCGCCATGAAAGCCAGCGTCATCAGCGGGGCGGGTTCCAGCATGCGTCCGGTGTGACCGAGCGATACCCGCGCCATCATGCCCAGGGTCAACGCGCCGATGGCACCTGCAGTGAAGGCATGCAGGGCGCTGCTGGCTGGGACATCCAGCCCGATGGCAGCCAACGTCATCAGGGCGAAGCCAAGCACGATCCAGGCATACCCCATGTGCAAAATCCACAGCAAGGGGACCGACCACAGCTTGACGGTGTACCAGCCTGCCAGCCGCACCCCGTGCATGACCGCAGCGACAGCCGCGAACATCGCAGTGACCGGGGAAACCGGCGCAATCAGTGCCGCGCCCAGTGCGCCGAGGGTGGCGACCGGCAGCAGGCGTTCGAGGAGGGGCCAGCGGCGAGCGCGGCTGCCGAGCTTGTTGTCGGTAAAGCTGGGAATCACCCGCCCTCCCATCACCATCATCATTGCCACCACCGCATAGGCTGCAAGATACAGTCCGGTTCGCGCCGTGCCGGTCGTCCAGCCCAGTGCATCGGCATGCACCAGTGCGTTGGCAAAAGCCAGCGCCAGCAGCATGAGGGGGAAGGGGTAATTGTGGAACTGTCTGGCCTTGAGGATGGGCACGGCCAGCACCGCCGCCAGAATCGGTAGAAAAGCCAGGTCGAGCAATGCCACCAGCCCGATCGGCAAACCGGGAATCAGAAATCCCAGTCGTCCCGCCAGCCACAGCAGGAACAGCGCAGCCAGGGGCGCACCGGAAGGCATGCGGATACCGGTCCAGTTTTGCGCGGCAGTGAGCAGGAAACCGGCAATGACCGCTACGGTAAAGCCGAACAGCATTTCATGGCCGTGCCAGATGGCAGGAGGCAGTTCGGCGGGAATCAGGCTGCCGCGCAATACCGCCATCCATAAGCCCATCAGCAACAGGGAAAACAGGCCGGCAGCCAGAAAGAACGGCCGGAAACCCAGTGCAAAGGGTACCCAGCTCAGGGGGGGCGCGTGTTTGAGCGGGTCTTCGACGTGCAGCAAGGCCATGGTGTTTCCCGGGGTTGAATGCGTGAGGCGAGCTGAAGGGTCAGCCGGTACTCCAGGCACGTGGCCGCCGCATGCCGGCGATTTTACAGGCTTGTTTCACATAGCCGTACGGATAGAGCTGGAACAGTTTCTTTTGCGCTTCCTTGCCCACCTGCTCGGCCAGATGCTTGATGACGAAACGTGCATCGGCGATGACCTGATGCTCCTCGTAGTATTCGCGCATGAAATGGATCGTGTCCCAGTGGTCATCGGTCAGCTGGATGTTCTCCTCCTCAGCGAGGGCGCGTGCCACGTCCTCGTTCCAGTCTGCGGGTTCAACCAGATAGCCTTCGGCATCGCGTTCGGGCAGTGTGCTCATCGGGATTCTCCTGTGTGTGGGTTCTTGTATTCGGGCTGCCGGATGGGCTCAGGTCCCGCCGCCGTGGAATTCGACGCCGGGCTGGCGTTCCGGCAGATCGGCCACCAGCATCTCGCGCCGCGCGATGGCCAGTGCTTCGACACTGGATGCGTCCAGATACGTTTTGGCATCGGACACAGCCGCCGCCAGCAACTCGGCTGCCAGCGCATCGGGTTCGCGCCCCAGCGTTTTGGCCAGCGCCCGCAGTTCGGTACACGGGTCCTGCGGCAGGCGGATTTCCAGCGGTTTGCCTTTGCCGACGGCAAGCGGCGCGGCGGACGCCGTGCCCGGTTCGGCCAGTACCTGGCTCATCACGCGGGCGATCTTCGAGGCGGCTGACGGCAACTGGGCGCCGGGCTGCAACCGGATCTTGTTGATGAAATATTTCTCGAAATCGATCTTGGCCTGATGGACCCAACGGCCCTGGCGCATCCAGTTGATGTCGCGCAAGGGTACCTGCGGCTCGGACAGATAGGCTGCGCCGTTGTTGCCCATGTCAGAGAGCCACTTGGCGCGCTGCGGCACGTAGCTCACCAGCGGTGCGTCGTTGATCAGAGCGAGGATGTTCTGCACCACGATTTCGCCGGCTTTCGAGATCGAATACACCGAGTCGGGCGCTCCCACCGGCACCGATGTTTTATCGACCTCCGGTTGCGCCACGCAGGCACCCAGCGCGAACACGTTGGGGTAATCGGGGTTGCGCAGATATTCGTCCACCACCACCAGACCGTTTTCGTTGACCAGTCCGGTTGCCGTCCGGATCCCGGGCACGCCGCCAAAGGCCGGCCAGTACACCGAATAAGCAAAGGGCAGGGTATGAGCCTGCTTTTCGTTGCCGGCGGCATCGACCTCCATGATCTGGATGGTGTCCTTGTCGATGCGTTGGGTGCGTGCGTTGCAAATCACGCTGATTTTGGTGTCGACCAGCGCGGCTGTCACTGCACCGCGGCTGGCACCCTCGCCACCAAGGCCGAGATGACCAGGCCAGGGTTCGGGTGTCACCAGTGTGATCGTGACCCGCTCACGGATGTTGCGTCGCTTGAGATCGGCGTCGATCAGGAAAGCATATTCGTAGAGCGGACCCAGTACGCTGGCGCCCGGTGCCGCACCCACCACGATGGGACCGGGATGGCGCACGAATTCGCGATAGGCTGCGAGCGCCTGCTCGGCCTGATCGACGTGGATAACCGATTGGGTGTGCTCGGCCAGACCGGGAATGGCATCGGTCAGTCCAGTCACCCCGGTGGCGATCAGCAGGGTGTCGTAGAACAGCACATCGCCGTTTTCCAGGTCGACCTGGATGACGTCGGGCTGGATGCGTTTGACCGCGCTGTGGATGAATTTGATGCCGCGTGATTCGAGAAAAGGACCAATCGGGAAGGCGATGTCGGAGCGCTCGCGCCAGCCCATGGCCACCCATGGATTCGACGGCACGAAGTGGAAGTAGGGTTTGTCCGACACTACCGTCACTTCGTCGTGCGGGCCCAGTTTGGATTTAAGGGCATAAGCCGCGGATACGCCCGCGATGCCAGCTCCCAGGATGACAACATGAGTCATTTCAGTCTCCTTTAATCAGTTTGTATCTAAAGGGTATACACCCAAATGGCATCAGGGTCAGCCGCGCGGACGCACCAGTTGCCAGGCGCGAACCACATAGGTCGTCGCGGCAAAACCGCTCCATATGTG
>JAABQE010000050.1 GCA_011391655.1 Hydrogenophilales bacterium | reverse complement strand
AAGAACGTGATCGGCAAAATTGTGAGCCGCTTTGAAAGCAATGGCCTCAAGGTCGTGGCGTCCAAAATGAAGCATCTGTCGCGTCAGGAAGCCGAAGGTTTTTACGGCGTGCATCGTGAGCGTCCTTTCTTCAAGGATCTGGTCGAATTCATGATCTCGGGCCCGGTGGTGTTGCAGGTGCTGGAAGGCGAAGATGCGATTGCCAAGAACCGCGAGCTGATGGGCGCGACCGATCCGAAAAAAGCCGACGCCGGTACCATTCGCGCCGACTTTGCCGAGAGCATTGACGCCAATGCCGTGCACGGTTCTGATGCGCCGGAAACCGCAGCGCAGGAAATCGCTTACTTCTTCCCCGCGAGCGAAGTGTATAGCCGCTGAACGGTTGGTCGGATGCCGCAAAACCTGCTCGATTTTGATCTCGAAGGACTGACCGCCTGGTTCACTGAACTCGGTGAAAAACCCTTTCGCGCCAAACAGGTGTTCCATTGGATCCACCAGTCCGGCGTGGCCGATTTCGCGCAGATGACCGATATCGCCAAAAGCCTGCGCGAGAAATTGCAGCAACTGGCGGTGGTGCAGGCGCCTGCAATCAATTACGCGCATACCTCAAGCGACGGTACCCGCAAATGGTTGTTCGATGTCGGGGTCGCCAACGGCATCGAGACGGTATTCATCCCGGAAGACGATCGCGGCACGCTGTGCGTGTCGTCGCAGGTGGGATGTGCGCTGGAATGCACGTTTTGCTCGACCGGGCGACAGGGCTTCAACCGCAACCTCTCCGTGGCTGAAATCATCGGGCAGGTGTGGGTGGCGAATCACAGCCTGCGCGGCGAGGTCAACCGCACTGCGTCTAATTACGGCGCAGGCGAAATCGCCGAGCGGCCGGTGACCAATGTGGTGATGATGGGCATGGGCGAGCCGCTGGCGAACCTCGATAATGTGGTGACCGCGCTCGGCATCATGCTAGATGACCATGCCTATGGTTTGTCGCGGCGGCGGGTGACCGTATCAACCTCGGGCTTGGTGCCGGCGATGGACCGGCTCGCCGAGCGTTGCCCGGTGGCGTTGGCGGTTTCGCTGCATGCGCCCAACGACGCGTTGCGCGACCAGATTGTGCCGATCAACAGAAAGTACCCGTTGCGCGAGTTGATGGCGGCGTGCCAGCGCTATCTGGTGCATGCGCCGCGCGACTTCATTACGTTCGAGTATGTGATGCTGGCCGGGGTGAACGACCAGCCCGAGCATGCGCGTCAGTTGATCGAACTGACGCGTGAGGTGCCGTGCAAATTCAATCTCATTCCGTTTAATCCGTTCCCGGATTCGGGTTATGAAAAACCGCGTAACGACACCATGCGTGTGTTCCGGGAGATTTTGCAGGAAGCGGGCTATGTCGTCACCACGCGCAAGACGCGAGGCGATGACATTGACGCGGCGTGTGGCCAGTTGGCGGGCAAGGTGGCCGACAAGAGCGGACGCGTGATGAAGCGGATGAACCAGGAGGCAGCGTGAAAACAGGAATAGTGTTGGGCGTGGCATTGCTCGCAGGTTGCACGACGACCCCGCAACCAGTCGAACATCGTAACGAATTTGCCAGCATCAGCAGCGCCAGCGCGGCAACCCAGCGCGCACGTACGTTTACCGAACTGGCTGCAGCTTATTACGAGCGCGGCCAGTACAAGATTGCGCTTGATGAACTCCGCAAAGCGATTGCTGCCGATAGTAATTTTGGTCCAGCCTACAATGTTTATGGCCTGGTTTATATGGAGTTGACGGAAGACAAATTAGCCGAAGCAAACTTTCGCCGCGCCATCGAGCTGAACCCGGCTGATTCCAGTTCACGCACGAATTTGGGCTGGTTTTTGTGCACCCGCGGTCAATATGATGCCGGTCTTGCACAATTCACTGAAGCATTGAGCAACCCCCTGTACGCCCAGCCGGAAAAGGCGATGCTCAATGCCGGTCTGTGTGCCGAAAAAAAGGGCGACTTGTTGCTGGCTGAAAACAGCATGGTGAAAGCGCTCAAGCTGCAACCGGATAATCCCCAAACCATCCTGAAGCTGGCCAATTTGAATTTCCGTCAAGGCCGGTTGATGGATGCACGCCGCTTGCTGGATCGCCATGACGAGTTGGTGCCGCAGACGGCAGAAAGCCTGTGGCTGGGGGTGCGGCTGGAACGCAAGTTGGGTGACCGCGCGCAGGAGGCGGCTTATGGCTTGCAATTACGCAAGCGTTTCCCCAACTCTAACGAAGCGCGGCTGCTACGGGCGGGGAATTACGAATGAGCGAGCAGGATCAGGCATCGATTGGGCAGGTTCTGCGCGAGGCACGTGAGGCGCAGGGGCTCACGCTGGAAAATGCGGCGATCCGCCTGCGCCTGATGCAGCGCCAGATCGAAGCCATGGAAGCGGACGATTTCGCGGGCCTCGGGCAGCCTGTGTTTGCGCGCGGCTTTGTGCGCAACTATGCGCGCCTGCTGGGGCTTGCGCCGGAAGCCTTGCTGGCCCGCATGGAAGGTGCACCCGCCGAACCCACAACGGTGAGCTATCTCCCGCCGCCCTCCCACCATTCGTGGCTGACTTCGCCCTGGGTGATTTTGCTGCTGCTGGGTGTGCTGCTGGCGGTGGCGGTGCCGGTGGCGTTGTATTTATGGCTCAACAGCGAGGTGGATGAGGTTCAGCCTGGCCATGCGCCTGCGCTGCAATCCCGTCCGGCGTCTGCGCCTGTGACCGCACCCGCGTCTGTTTTGACGCCGGCACCCACTGCCGTCCCTGCTACAGAGTTGTCCGTTGTCGAGCCGTCTGTTGTGCCGCCCGGTTCCGTGGCGCCTGCTGCCGTTGTCGCTGGGGCAGCCGGGGTCGTGGCGCCTGCAGTGCCTGCGGTAACAGTTACCAAAGGGGCATTGCATATTGAGTTTGGCGCCGATTCCTGGACCGAAATCAAGGATGCCAGTGGACAGATGCTGCTGCGCAAGCTCAATGTTGCGGGGAGCAGCGTGGATGTCCAGGGTGTCCCCCCGTTTACCCTGGTGATTGGCAATGCTGCGCAGGCAAAACTCACGTATAACGGTCGCCTCATCGATTTGAAGCCCTTTGTCGATGTCTCGGTTGCCCGATTTACTCTCGAAGAATAGCCACCCCGGAAGAATGATGTTTCAGATTGTGCGTCGCGTTTCCCGCCAGGTGCAGGTCGGTCAAGTACGGGTCGGCGGTGATGCCCCCGTGGTGGTGCAGTCCATGACCAACACCGATACCGTCGATATCACGTCCACCGTGCGTCAGGTGCAGGCGCTCGCCGAGGCGGGTTCCGAACTGGTGCGGATCACCGTCAACAACCTGGACGCCGCCGCCGCGGTGCCACGCATTCGCGATCGCCTCGATGCGCTGGGCTGCCGGGTGCCGTTGATCGGCGATTTCCATTTCAACGGCCACAAGCTGCTGACCCAGGTACCCGAGTGCGCCGAGGCGCTGGCCAAGTTGCGCATCAATCCCGGCAACCTCGGGCGTGGCAACAAGCGCGACGAGCAGTTTGCGACCTTGATCGAGGTGGCCTGCCGCTATGACAAGCCGGTCCGCATCGGCGTCAATTGGGGCAGCCTCGACCAGGCGCTGGCCGTGCGCATGATGGACGACAATGCGCGTCTGCCGCAGCCGGAAGATGCCGAGGTCGTGATGCGGCGCGCGATGGTCGCCTCGGCACTGGAGTCTGCCAAAAAAGCGGAAGAACTCGGTCTCGGCGGCGACAAAATCATTCTGTCGTGCAAGATGAGCCGGGTGCAGGATCTGATTGCGGTGTACCAGGATTTGGCTGCTGCGTGCGACTACCCGCTGCACCTTGGCCTGACCGAAGCCGGGATGGGCAGCAAGGGCATCGTGGCGTCGACTGCTGCGTTGTCGGTGCTGCTGCAGCAAGGCATCGGCGACACCATCCGGATTTCGCTGACCCCCGAGCCGGGCGGCGAGCGAACCAAGGAAGTGCAGGTCGGACAAGAAATTCT
>JAABQE010000049.1 GCA_011391655.1 Hydrogenophilales bacterium | reverse complement strand
TAATGCGCTATAGTCATTTATTCAACCAAACCACCCAAAGTGCAAAATGACCTACGTTGTTACAGACAACTGCATCAAATGCAAATACACGGACTGCGTGGTGGTCTGTCCTGTTGACTGTTTTCACGAGGGGGCCAACTTTTTGGCGATTGACCCGGAAGAGTGCATCGATTGCGCGCTTTGCGTGCCAGAGTGCCCGGCAGAGGCGATTTTTGCCGAGGATGACGTTCAGGATAGTCAGCGTAAATTTATCGCGCTGAATGCGACATTGGCGAAGGTTTGGCCCGTGATCTCTGTCCGAAGGGAGCCCCTTGCCAACGCCGACGAGTGGAATGGGACGCCTGACAAACTCAATCAGCTCAAACGTTGATCTTTTTTGCGTTCCTTCCGCAGATGGCTGGCTAATGACTACGGCGACATGCGCTGATTGCTGCGGTGAACCGTAAAAATCGTTAAAAATTCTCCCGCACCCGGCCTTCGCTAGCCGGCTAGCTTAATCACGGCACCGACTTCCGGCTCTTCAAATCACGAAGAGCACGGTGACACGAAGTTTGAGCCCGCGAACTGAATGTCGCCGAGTACGCCGTGATCAAAACCTTGATCTTCGAGGATCAAAACACCAAGCTTTCCGCACAATTCGATAGAGCAAACATTTTATCGGCGTATGTGAGTGTCAGTCTGCCTGCATCGATAAGTTCAAGGCGGCGCGAATCGCGTCGCCATGCTTGACGACACTCCGGAAGTAGGACAGATGCTTGAAGTTCAGGGCGTACGACCCTACGGAAATATTCTGACCTTTGTATCAATAATACGTATTTTTCTTTGTATCAGGATTCAGTAGATTAAGCTCAACGCAGCACTCGCTGCATCGTCAGGAGTACTGCCGCCCTAAAGCAAAGGGTTCATTCTGCGGTCAGGCTCCCCTTCCGTAAACCAAACGCTAAGGACCCATAGCACCCCGGCGAAAGCAGACATCCTCACGCAACTGGACGAGCCGGAAGCCGAGTCATCAACGACGTCAACACATCTGATTTCACAAGGAGAAAACATGAACACGCTGAAGCGAATTCTGGTCTCAACGGATTTTTCCCGGCTCGGCAACGATGCCGTTAGCCGAGCTACCCTTCTGGCAGCGAGGGAAGGTGCCGAGCTTCTCGTTGTACATGCCTTCCCCCGGCTATCGGCGCTCGAGGCTGCCTTCGGCCTGGATGAGAATCTGCCAACGCTTCTGCGCGCTGCCGCCGATGCCAATATCGAGGCCCTAGTCGAGGCAGGACGTACTGCTGCGGTCGGGAAGATACGCACCGAAATCGTCGAAGGGTCGGCGCATCGTGCGGTGGCCGATGCAGCCGAAACCTTCCATCCCGACCTCGTGGTCATCGGCGCCCACGGCAAGGGTGCATTGCAGCAGTTCTTTCTCGGTGGCACAGCGGCGCGCATCCTCGCTCAGGCCGCTTGCCCGGTGCTCGTTGTGCGACAACCGGCGGAGGGAGACTATCGCCGCGCGCTGGCTGCGGTTGATCTGGGGCCGCGCTCGGAGGCCGCGCTGCGCGCTGCCCTCGTCGTCGCGGCGCTCGCCCGCGTCACCGTTATTCATGCCTATCTGGCGCCCTTCGAGGCCAAGTTGCGTTACAAGGGCTTCCCTGAGGAGGACATTTTGCGCTACGCGGAAACCGCGTTGCGCGCGACGCAGCGCAACATGGACGCACTTCTTGCCGACCCAGAATTGGCCGGTCTCGACATCGAATGCCGTATCGTCCACGGCGATCCCAATCCGGTACTGCCGGACGCTGCGCGCGAACTCGCTGCCGACCTGATCGTCGTCGGCAAGCATGGCGGCTCGCGCATCGGCGAGGCCGTAATGGGCAGTGTTTCGCGTTTTCTCGCCTATTACGCGCCCTGCGATGTGCTGGTGGTCTGACAACACGGCACCGACACCTTACAGGTTCATCAATAGTTTCTAGCGACCGCTGGTTCCGGTGACGGCTGTGGTAACCATCGTGTTTTCCGGCTTGCGCAAACTGCATTTCAGCCGTTAAGTTTCCGTTGTCGTCCGAGATGAGATCTAAGAGTATGGGCACCCCCACCGTCCTCTTCCCAATCCGTTATGCCATCGATTACGCTGTCGAGGCACTGACTGCAATCACCAGGGACAGAGAGACGGCATCATGAGTCACTCCTGCGCCAAAATCCCGACACCAATAATCAACAGGAGCACGTAAGCCGCATGGATCATCTGGTTCAAATCATCCTGCTGTTGGCGGTGAGCGTGATGGTGATGGTCGCCTTCCAGCGCCTGCATATCCCCTCCAGCCTCGGCTACCTGTTGGTCGGCTTGATCCTTGGACCCCACACCGCCGGACCTACCGTGCATGTCCCGGAATTCAAGGTATTGGCCGAGTTCGGCGTGGTCTTTTTGTTGTTCTCAATCGGACTCAATTACTCGTTGCCGCAACTGCATGCAATGCGCCATCAGATTCTCGGCTTGGGTACCGCGCAAGTGGCCCTGACCACGGCTACCGTGGCCACATTGCTCTGGCTGGCTGGCCTGAGCCCCGCAGTGGCCTTCGTCATCGGTGCCGTCTTCGCACAATCTTCCTCCACCATCATCGGCAGGCAACTGGCCGAACAGGGCGAGGACGCAACACCGCACGGCCGGCTCGGCCTCGCCATTTCGGTATTTCAGGATGTCACGGCCGTGCCATTCCTGATCCTGATCCCCGTTTTGGGCGCTGCCGCGGGCATGAATGCGCTCGCCGAAGAACTCGGCTGGGCCATGGCCAAGGCGGCACTGGCATTCGCCCTCGTTTTCTATGCGGTGCGCTGGGCCATGCGCCCGCTCTTCCACCTGGTTGCCGAGCGCCGTTCCGCCGAATTGTTCACCCTCACAGTGTTGCTGGTGGTGCTGGCAGCCGCCTGGACGACCAATAGCCTGGGCTTGTCGCTGGCGTTTGGGGCATTTTTGGCGGGAATGATGCTCGGCGAGACCGAGTTCCGTCATCAGGTGGAATCCAGTATCCGTCCATTTCGCGATGTGCTGCTCGGCTTGTTCTTCGTCGGCATCGGCATGCTGATCGACCCGAGTACGTTGCCCCGCATATGGCACTGGGCGCTGTTGGGTGCCTTGCTGCTGCTGTTGAGCAAACTCGTGGTCGTCGTCCTGATCGTACGCCGCAGCGGCATGGACACACTCGTCGCCTGGCGAACCGCCCTGCTGCTGGCGGTGGGCGGCGAGTTTGGCTTCGCGCTGCTCGCCATCGCGCTCGAGTCCACCGTGATCGATCCGGAGATCGGCCAGATCGTGCTGACCGCGGTCCTGTTCTCGATGATCGTTGGCGTTCTGTTGATCCGTTTCAACCAGAAGATTGCCGCCCGCATGGCCAAGCCAGCCACTGACTGCAGCCCGCTGGTGTATCCGGTCGCCAGCCTGCCAGTGCCTCAGGTACTGATCGGCGGCTACGGCCGGGTCGGTCATACCATCGCGGTGCTGCTGAAATCGAGCGGCGTCGATTTTGTGGCCTTCGACACCGATTCGAAGCGGGTGCAGCAAGGGCAGGCCGACGGGCATGCCGTGCTCTACGGCGATATTGCCGATGCGGACCTGCTGGCAGCGGCCCGGGCGGAACGTGCCAGCCTGGCCATCGTCACCGTCGACAACCACGCCGTCGCACTACGGACGGTTGCAGCGTTGCGCCAGCATTGCCCGCAGGTACCTGTGATCGCGCGTGCCCGTGATCTCGAAGCCAGTTCCGCCTTGATCAATGCCGGGGCAATCCATGCCTATCCAGAGGCGATCGAATCCAGCCTGCGTCTCGGTGCAACCGCGTTGAGATTGTTGCAGATTCCCACCGTCGATATTGACCAGATGCTGCAGGACATACGCGACTGGGACTACCAGCCCGTAATTGAAACCCCAGTGAAGGAGGATGCCAAATGACAAGCGCCCAGACGATCCTCGTCGCCACCGATCTTTCCTCGCCGGCCCGCCATGCCGGCGGCAAAC
>JAABQE010000048.1 GCA_011391655.1 Hydrogenophilales bacterium | reverse complement strand
GTTCTGACCCGGAACCGGAACAACAGGTTGACCTGTCGTCGTGGGTGCTGCCGTCCGATCCAGCACGCTGGTCGGTTTGTGTTGCTGCAAGCCGAAATAAGCCAAGCCCAGGCTGGTCAGGAAAAACAGGCCCGCCAGAATCGCCGTGCTACGGCTCAAAAAATTGGCTGAACCCGTCGCACCGAACAGACTCCCGGAAGATCCGCTACCGAATGCCGCGCCCATGTCCGCCCCCTTGCCATGCTGAAGCAGCACCAGCCCAATGACGGCAATTGAAACGATAACGTGAACAACCCAAACCAGTGTTTCCATAATTTTTGACTCTTACTTGGCTGCTGCCCGGCAAATTGCCACAAACTCATCGGCAACCAGAGATGCACCGCCAATCAGACCGCCATCGATATCGGGCTGAGCCATCAATTCTGCCGCATTTGCGGCCTTTACGCTACCCCCATACTGAATCACCAGCTGGTCCGCGACGCCCGCATCAAGGGCTGCAATCTTGCCCCGAATAAACGCATGCACCGTTTGCGCCTGCTCGGGTGATGCCGTCTTGCCGGTTCCGATGGCCCACACCGGCTCATACGCCACGACCGCCTTGGCCAGAGAAGCCACACCCGCAACCTTGATCACCGCATCCAGCTGACGTGCAACAACCGCCTCGGTCACGCCCGACTCACGCTCGGCCAGCGATTCACCTACGCACAGAATCGGCGTCAAGCCTGCGGCTTGAGCTGCCATATATTTGCTCGCAACCAGCTCATCGGACTCACCGTACAAACTGCGTCGCTCGGAATGTCCGACGATCACATAGCGGCAACCGAAATCAAGCAGCATGGACGCCGACACTTCGCCGGTGAACGCGCCTTTGCTTTGCTCGGAGAGGTTTTGCGCACCCCAGGCAATGGACGATCCGCCCAACACCGCTTGCGCCTGCGCCAGATAAGGGAAAGGCACGCACACCACGGCCTCGATGCCGGCCAAAGCCGGTTTGAGTGCAGCCAGCAGCGTGGCATTTTCAGCCAAACTGCCGTGCATTTTCCAATTACCGGCTACGAGCTTTTTACGCATGGGAGTCTGCCAAACAAAAGTGCGCGATGGTAAGCGCATCGCACCGGTCGGTCAACCGTAAAACACGTTGCAGGCGACAGGAGAATCAACCAAAACGACCGGTAATGTAGTCTTCAGTCTGTTTCTTGCCCGGTCGCATGAAGATCGTGCCGGTTTCGTTGAACTCGACCAGTTCACCCAGATACATGAAGGCAGTGAAGTCGGATATCCGCGCCGCCTGCTGCATGTTGTGGGTCACGATGGCGATGGTGTATTCGCTTTTGAGTTCGTTGATGAGCTCTTCAATTTTGGCAGTCGAAATCGGATCCAGCGCCGAGGTCGGCTCGTCCAGCAGCACGATTTCAGGCTTGACGGACACCGCGCGCGCAATACACAGTCGCTGTTGCTGCCCGCCTGAGAGCGACAAACCGCTCTGCTGCAGCTTGTCTTTCACCTCGCCCCACAGCGCAGCCTTATTGAGTGCCCATTCGACCCGATCGTCCATCGCGCTTTTCGACATGCGCTCGTATAACCGCACACCAAATGCAATGTTTTCGTAAATCGTCATCGGAAACGGCGTCGGCTTCTGGAACACCATGCCAATCTTGGCGCGCACCATATTCACGTCCTGGCTCTTGTCGAGCAGGTTCTTGCCATGAAACATGATCTGGCCTTCGGCGCGCTGCCCCGGGTACAGGTCATACATACGATTAAAGGTGCGCAACAAGGTGGATTTGCCGCAACCCGATGGCCCGATGAAGGCTGTCACCTTGTTGTCGGCAATGTCCAGATTGACGTTTTTGAGGCCTTTGAATTCGCCGTAAAAAAAGTCCAGATTGCGGATCTGCAAGGCAGCGTGTTCGCCAGTGGGCACGACTTGATTGGGCATGGTGGGCATGGCTTGATTGGAGATGAATGGGTTGGGCAGGGAATCAGCGTTTATCTTTGTTGCGGAAAGCCACGCGCACACCAATATTGATCGCCAGGACAAACAGGGCGATCAACAGCGCGCCGCCCCAGGCCAGATTGACCCAGTTGTCATAGGGGCTGAGCGCAAACTGATAAATCACGACCGGCAGGTTACCCATCGGTTCCGCCATATTGGTGCTGAAAAACTGGTTGTTCAACGCAGTAAACAGCAAAGGCGCGGTTTCGCCGGTGATACGTGCCATCGCCAGCAGCACGCCGGTGACCACGCCTGACTGCACCGCGCGCAGCGTAATTTTGAGCGAGACTTGCCAGCGCGGCGCGCCCACCGCGAATGCCGCTTCACGCAAACTGGTAGGCACCAGTTTCAGCATGTTTTCGGTGGTGCGCACCACCACCGGAATGGCAATCAGCGCCAGCGCCAGCGAACCTGCCCAGCCAGAAAAGCCGCCCGTGGTTGCGACAAACAGTGCGTAGACGAACAAGCCAATCACGATAGATGGCGCGGACAGCATGATGTCCGTCATGAAGCGGGTGAAGGATGCAAACTTCGAGATGCGTCCGTATTCAGCCAGATAGATTCCGGCCAGGATGCCCACCGGCGTCGCGATCAGCATGGAAAACAGCAGGATCAGGCCACTGCCGACGATGGCATTGCGCAGGCCGCCGCCTTCGGAGCCGGGCGCCGGCGTGTCCTGGGTGAACAGATCCAGACTCAATGCGGCAAACCCCTTGGAAAACAGGGTCCACAAGATCCACATCAACACGATCAGGCCCAGACTCATCGCGACCATGGACAAGGCAATGCCGATGCGGTTGGCCCAGAGTCGGCGGCTATAGAGATTCGTCATGATCACAGCCCCTCGGAACCCATGCTTCGGCTGATGAGCCAGCGTGAAATTGCCAGCACGACAAACGTAATGACGAACAGCACCAAACCCAGTTCAAATAATGAGGCGATATGCAGCCCGGGATCGGCTTCACCAAACTCGTTCGCCAATGTGGAGGCGATCGAAGTGCCCGGCGCGAACAGGCTGCCGTTGATGCGATTGGCGTTGCCGATCACGAACGTCACCGCCATGGTTTCGCCGAGTGCCCGTCCCAGTCCCAGCATGATGCCCCCGATGACGCCAACCCGGGTGTAAGGCAGCACAATGTTGCGCATCACTTCCCATTTGGTGCAGCCGATTCCATAGGCCGACTCCTTCAGCACGTGCGGCACGGTGTCGAACACGTCGCGCATCACCGAAGCAATAAACGGGATCACCATCATCGCCAGCACGATGCTGGCAGTGAGAATGCCGACGCCGATCGGCGGGCCGGAGAACCAGCCGCCGATTATCGGCACCTCGCCCAGTAGCGCCTGCAGGGGCGGCTGAATATAATCGGCAAAAAGCGGCGCGAATATAAACAAACCCCAGATGCCGTACACAATGGACGGGACACCTGCCAGCAATTCAATCGCCGTACCCAGCGGACGGCGCAGCCACGGCGGGCAGGACTCGGTTAAATAAAAGGCAATGCCGAAACTGACCGGAACCGCGAACAACAGCGCCAGCACCGAGGTCACCACGGTACCGTAAATGGCCGCCAGTGCCCCGTATTGATCGTCCGGCACGCTCCACACGTTGGTCCACAAGAAAGGCAGGCCGAATTCCTTGATGCTGGGCCAGGCCTCAAGCCCGAGTGAAATCAAAATCCCCAGCAGAACTGCCAGCAGGAGCACCGCAAACAGCTGGGTGGTCAGGTGGAAAAGCGTGTCCTGCAACCGGAATTTTCGAATCTGCACGGCCTGCAGATCGAGTCCGGATAATGTACTGGGTTCGCTCACGATAGACGCCTGTCGGTTCGGTTTGTTATCTGCGAAAAAGGCCGTCCGCAAGGACAGCCGCTTTCGCAGAGCGCCGGGCGCACCATCGCCCCCGGCAAGCCCTCAAGTCAACTTACTTGATGTTCTTCATCTCGGCTTCGACCATCTTCACCACGCTGGGGGGCAGCGCTACAAAGCCCAACTCCTCTGCCATCTTCTGGCC
>JAABQE010000047.1 GCA_011391655.1 Hydrogenophilales bacterium | reverse complement strand
AAGTGTCGCCCATGCAGGTCATCGGCGAAACGAAAAACCGCGGCACCGAAGTGCATTTTTTGGCGGACGAGGAAATCTTTGGTGTCGGCAAAATCGAATACCACTTCGATATTCTGGCCAAGCGCATCCGTGAACTGTCTTTCCTCAACAACGGCGTGAAGATCGAGCTGATTGACCACCGCGACGGCAAGACCGAAAACTTCGCCCATTCTGGCGGAGTCAAGGGTTTCGTCAACTACATGAACCGGGTCAAATCGGTGCTGCATCCCAAGATTTTCCATGCGGTCGGCGAAAAAGACGGCATGACGATCGAAGTCGCCATGCAGTGGAACGACAGCTACTCGGAAACCGTGCAGTGCTTCACCAACAACATTCCGCAACGCGACGGCGGCACCCACCTCACCGGCATGCGCATGGCGATGACCCGGGTGCTGAACAAGTACATCGAAGAAAACGAGCTCGCCAAAAAAGCCAAGGTGGAAACCACCGGCGACGACATGCGCGAAGGTCTGACCTGCGTGCTGTCGGTCAAAGTGCCCGAACCCAAGTTCTCTTCGCAAACCAAGGACAAGCTGGTATCGAGCGAAGTGCAGCCGGTCGTGCAAGAGGTGGTCGGCCAGAAACTGGCTGAATTCCTGCTCGAAAACCCGAGCGACGCCAAAATCCTGTGCGGCAAGATCATCGATGCCGCCCGCGCTCGCGAAGCCGCCCGCAAGGCGCGTGAAATCACTCGCCGCAAAGGCATCATGGACGGCCTCGGCTTGCCCGGCAAGCTGGCCGACTGTCAGGAAAAAGACCCCTCCCTGTGCGAAATCTACCTGGTCGAGGGCGATTCCGCAGGCGGCTCCGCCAAGCAGGGACGCGACCGTAAATTCCAGGCGATTTTGCCGCTCAAGGGCAAAATCCTGAACGTCGAACGCGCGCGTTTTGACAAGGTCATCAGCAGCCAGGAAATTGCCACGCTGATCACCGCGCTCGGCACCAGCATCGGCAAGGACGACTACAATCCGGACAAGCTGCGTTATCACCGCATCATCATCATGACCGATGCGGACGTCGACGGCGCACACATCCGCACCCTGCTGCTGACCTTCTTCTACCGCCAGATGCCCGAACTGGTCGAGCGTGGCCACATCTACATCGCCCAGCCGCCGCTGTACAAGGTCAAGCATGGACGGTCCGAGCGTTACCTCAAGGACGAGCACGCCATGAAGGAACATCTCATGGCCGAGGCGATGAAAGAAGCCGAGCTCATTCCGATGGACGGCGCCATGCCCATCGTCGGCGACGCGCTCGAATCGCTGGCACGCGAATACTTCCTGGCCGAGGCGGTCTGCGATCGACTGGCGCGCCTGTTGCCCAACGATGTGTTGCAGACCCTGATGCGCATCCAGCGTCTGGATCTGTCAGACAGCGGCGCGGCGATGCAAAGCGAAGCCAGTCTGGGCGCCGCGCTAGACGCACAAAAATTTGAAGTGGCCGCCGAGTACATCAGCGAGACCGACAGCCATCGCTTGCGCATCACGCGTCATGCCCATGGCAACATCCACGTCAACTTCCTCGAAGCCGACCTGCTTGAAACCGGTGACTACAATCAGTTGGTCAAAGTCGGCGACCTGTTGCGCGACCTGATTGGCCTGGGTGCACGCGTCAAACGCGGCGAAAAAGAAATGCTCGTGCAGAGCTTCCGCGAAGCGATGGACTGGTTGCTGGCCGAAGTCAAACGCGGCATGAGCATTCAGCGCTACAAGGGCCTGGGCGAAATGAACCCCGGGCAATTGTGGGAAACCACCATGGACCCGAAAGTGCGCCGCCTGATGAAAGTGCAGATCGATGACGCGATTTCGGCGGACCAGATCTTCACCACCCTGATGGGTGATGAAGTTGAGCCCAGGAGAAATTTCATAGAAACGAATGCTTTGGGGGTGCGGAATCTGGATGTGTGAGGATTTTTAAGGGTAGCGTGCCCGTTAGCCTTCCCTTTAACCTGGCCATTTGCGCCTAACGCTTCGTTCGAGCGAACACGTTGGTCATTCAAAAGGAGATGGAATTGAATCGTATAGCACCATTGATCTTCACGATAACCGCATTAATGCTGGGCGGTTGCCAGAGCACTGGTGTTATTCCGATGGACCGAGATTCCTTCATGATTGGCAAGAAAGATGGCGCACCAGGGCTTGGTGTGTCACTCACCAATAAAGCAGAGGTCTATCGTGAAGCCAATACCTTCTGCCATGAGAAAGGGCTTGAGGTCGAGACGCTGCATGTAATAACTACCCCAGCGAGGCCGGGGCAACTCGGCTCTACAGAGTTGCAATTCAGATGCACATCACCCGGTGGCAAAGCGCAACCACTCGTTAAAGAATCCGACACAGTGATCGAGATTCGCAATCGCTAAAACAGATAAAGTTGGAGCCACATAAAAATACTCCGTCCGGCGCTCAATCGGAGCTGCGCAACAAACCGTGCAGCCCGCTTAGCTCTACGTTGACGCCATTGAAAAACCGCTTTTCAGCGAACCCGCTTAACCAGCATCGCCGTCCAATCCGCCGGCGGTTCACGCTGGCCCAGCCGCACAATCCGGCCAACCTCGTTTTCATACCAGCCGGAGTCCTGTTGATTGGGCTCGGCTTCGTAGCCCCAGAGCGTGGCTGTTGCCGCTTTAGCGGCTTTACAGCCACGGCCTGCCCCTTGCGGGCACAGGCGCCGTCGGCATCCTGCGCCAACCACGCCACCCAGACCGGCAGATCGGGGAAATTCATTGTGTATCCGGCGGCTTGGGCACGTCGGCCCATACCCATTCCAGCAATGCCTGCTGGGCCGCGTTTGCGCGGCGGGCGTTGGCATGGTTGACCAGCATGACGAACGCAACGCGACGGCCGCTGGCGGTGTAGACATAACCGGCCAGCGCGCTGACATCACGCAGGGTGCCGGTTTTGAGATGGGCGTTGCCGGTCAATGTGCTGCCGTTGAAGCGGCGCTTGAGGGTGCCGTCGAGCGCGACGATCGGCAGGGTCGATTCAAATTCCGAGAACAAGGGGCTGCGATAGGCCGCGCGCAACAACTCGCTTAATAGTTGTGCACTCACCCGCTCGATACGCGACAGGCCGGCGCCGTTTTCCAGCACGAGTTTGGTGACGGGGAGCTTTTGTTTGATCAGTGCTGCGCGCGTGGCATGGTCGGCCTTATCCAGGCTGGCGGGTGCGCCAAAGCTTGCTGCGCCCAGCGTCAGGAACAGGTTGCGCGCCATCAAATTGTTGGAGTTTTTGTTCAGGCCGACCAGCGCGTCGGTCAGCGGCGTTGACTCGAAGCGCAGCAACGGCGTGGTTTCCGGTGCCATCCCCGGCACGGTCTGGCCGGTCAGCGTGCCGCCGGATTGCTGCCACAGATCACGAAAAATGAAACTGAATGTCTCTGCTGGCTCAAACAGGTTGAGCGACAGCGTCTGCTCGCCGCAACTGCGAGCGTACGTGCCGCTGAGCAGCAGTTCGCGCCGTGCGGGGTCGGGAATGCTGGGGGTGAGGGCGTCTTTCCAGCTGTTGCACGCGGTGGATTGCGTCAATGCAACCTGCGAGCGGATGTTCACTCCCGGCAATGCGATGTCCGGCACAATTTCAAGCCGGTCACCGCTCGGCTTGAGGCGTAGCGTCGTCACATTGAAATTGGCCACCAGCGCGGCTGGCGGGGTGTTGTAGGGCGCCAGGGGTTCGCCGTCAAACTCGCCGGGATCAAGCGCGGGCAAGTTGAAATGACTCATGTCGAGAACCAGGTCGCCGCGTACATGGCGGATGCCATGCGCCCGCAACGCCCGTTGTAGCAGCCACATGCGTTCCAGTGTCAGCGTCGGGTCGCCGTGGCCCTTGATGATCAGGTCACCCGCCAGCACGCCATCCTGAATGGGTCCACCCGCCCACACGTCGGTTGCCCAGGTGAAGCGTGGCCCCAGCTGGTGCAGCGCCGCGTAACTCGTGACCAGCTTCATCACCGAGGCCGGATTCATCGCCGCTTCGGCGTTGTGAGCAAG
>JAABQE010000046.1 GCA_011391655.1 Hydrogenophilales bacterium | reverse complement strand
ACGCCATGGGCACCAACCGCCGTGCGGGCGATGCTGCGCGTATCAAGCAGTGGCTGGAGTCCAACAGCCCGTCGCAGCGCGCCGACAACCGTCACGTTCCCGCTTCGCGTACCTGAGTATTCCCCCTGTATCCCCAGCTGGCTGCGGCGCACGCCTGCAGCCAGAAGGCGGCGTTATGATGGACGCCCTCGCCTTCGCCCGTTTTCCGCATGTCTCCCGACCTCGCGCAGCAACTGCTGCTTAAAACGCTGCTGCCCTTGGCTTTGCTGATCGCCGCAGGCGGCATCTGGCCACGCTGGCAGTCCGGCATTTCCATCGTCGGCCTGCGCGGTGAAATCAACCGGCTGGTATTGAATTTCTTTGCGCCCATGCTGTTTTTCGCAGCAGGTGCGGCCGCCACCGTCGATCTGAGCCTGCTGCAGGTGCCGTTGATTTTGGGCGTGGCCACCCTGTTCGGATTGGGTCTGGCTGCGCTGGCGTTGTTCGCCACGCCACTCGGGCGCGGCCTGTCGCGTCCGGAACGCGGCGCGATCATGCTGGCGTCCGGCTTCGGCAACGTGCTGTTCTTTGGCTATCCCTTCCTGTCCACGGTGTTTGGCGAGCGGGGTGCGCGTTATCCTTTTTTTGCCGATATGCTCGCCGCCACGCCCCTGCTGTGGTCGGTCGGCGTGTGGATCGCCTTCCGCTGCGGACGCCACACCGAGCCCGCTTCGTTTCTGTCGATGTGGCTGCGACTGCCGCCGGTGTGGGGATTTGCCGCCGGGCTGGCCGTGAATCTGTCCGGTCTGCCGCTTACGCCGCTGATCGAGGCTGCGCGCTGGGCCGGTAGCCCGACCATTCCACTGATGCTGTTTGTGCTGGGATTGACTATTCCCTGGCACGATTTGCGGCCACAAAAAGCGGTGTTTGTCGCCCTGGCAATCAAGCTGGCGTTGATGCCCCTGCTGGCATTGGGCGTTGCGCTGGCATGGCCAGGCAAGCTGACCGAGCCCGGCGAAGCTGGCGTGCTGGAAGCCGCCATGCCGACCATGGTGATGGTGATTGCACTGGCCGACCGCTTCGGCCTCGACACCCGGCTGGCGGGGCTCATTATGGGCTGGTCAACGCTGGTGGGATTGGTTACGCTGCCATTCTGGCTATACGTGGTTAAAGGATTGGCATCATGAAGATCGGATTTATTGGCAGCGGCATTATGGGACGGCCGATGGCAGAAAACCTGCTCCGCGCCGGGCATCAACTATTCGTCTACGGGCGCCGTTTTGACCGCCTCGAGCCCATGCTGGTCGCGGGCGCACTGGGCAAAGGCACGCCAGCCGAAGTCGCGGCCGAAGCCGACATCAGCTTCACCGTCGTTTCAGACACCACCGACGTTGAACAGATTATTTTTGGCGACCGCGGCCTGATTCACGGCGCCCGCCCAGGCCATACCATCGTCGACATGAGCACCGTGGCCCCCGCCGCCACTCGCCGCATTGCCGCAACCCTGGCCGAGCGCGGCGTGCACATGCTCGATGCCCCGGTGTCCGGCGGCGAAGTCGCCGCGCGTGAAGGCACGCTGTCGATCATGGTCGGCGGCGAGGCGCCGATCTTCGAAAAGGTGCGCCCGCTGTTCGAAGTGCTCGGCAAAAACATCGTCCACGTCGGTGGCCACGGTGCCGGCCAGGTCGTCAAATGCTGCAACCAGATTGTCGTCGGTCTCACCTTCGAAGGGGTTGCCGAGGCGATTTTGCTGGCGCGCCGCAACGGCGTCGACCCGGTCAAGATGCGTGAAGCGCTGCTGGGTGGTTTTGCTGGCAGCCGCATCCTCGAAGTTCACGGCCAGCGCATGCTCGACTCCAATTACAAGCCCGGCTTCAAGGTCAAACTGCACCACAAGGACATGGCGATCGTCATGGATAACGCGCAGGAAACCGCCACGCCGTTACCGGGCGCCGCCCTGATCGCCCAGCAGATGAACGCGCTGATGGGCGCCGGCGACAGCGAACTCGATTCGTCGGCCATCATGCGCGCGCTGGAGCGGCTGGTTGGTGAGGAAAAATGAGCGCTAAAGAGCGCATTGCCTTTCTCGATCGGGCCGCCTTTACTGCAGATGATCTGCCTATTCCGGGCTTCGAGCACAACTGGAGCGAATATCCCTTTACTGAAGCAGCCGACATCGTGCCGCGGCTGTTCTGGGCCACCACCGCCATCACCCACGCCTGCCCGCTCGATGCCAATAGTCTGGATCAGTTGCATAAACTCACCCGCGTTGTCATCACGGGGCCCGCTGTGGTCGATGCGGATGCGTGTGCAGCGCGCGGGATCGCCGTGCAGAGATTGCCTGCGCGTGAAACCGCGAGCGAAATACCGGGTCAAATGTTGATTGATCTGCTGGAAGTGCTTGTTGACGAGGCCAGGCACTAGTTCTGGCCGTCTGAACAAACCGCCAGGCTCGGTGGCTTTTGCTTCCTGTTGGTCTTTCTCACAAAGGAAACCCCATGCAGCGAACCCGGCAACTGACGCTTCTTCTTGTTGCGCTGTTCAGCGCCCCGGCTTGGCCTGCGACATACCAGCTTGACCCCAGCCAGACCTTCCCGCAATTTGAAATCGATCATCTTTGGGTTTTTACCCAGCGTGGCCGGTTCGAGCGCGTCAAGGGCACCCTTGAATACGACCTTGAGCAACATAGCGGACGTCTTGAAGTCGTCATCGATGCCAGCTCGCTTGACACGGGCAACGATGAGCGTGATGTCGCCCTCAAGGGCGCCGGCTGGTTTGATGTCAGCCGCTATCCCGTCATCACCTATCGCAGCCAGCGCTTCATCTTTGAGCAGGATCGGTTGGCGGCGATTGAAGGCGAATTGACGATACTCGGTGTGGCCCAGCCGATGCGGCTGGAGGTTGCCCGCATCAAGTGCGGATTGAATCCGGTCTCCCGAAAATGGCGCTGTAGCGCCGATGCACGCGGCACGCTCCAGCGTTCCCGCTTTGGTATGCATTCCATCCTGCCCTTTATCGGTGATGAAGTCAGGCTGGGCATACAGGTAGAGGCTATTCGGGAAAATTGAATGTCAAAAGCGAATCGGGCAGGCCAGTCCGGACCTGCGCACTATGCATGCTGCCTTGCGCTATTCAAACTCCATCGCCCGGTACACCCGCCCAGCATTGCTGCGCGCCAGTTCGTCGGCGGTATGCAGATGCATGTAGGCCGACTGGTCGACCTGGTAAGCGTCGTCGAGTGAACCACCGTTCTTGATGACTTCGGCGACCTTGGCCCGCAGGTGCACCAGGTAGTCGCGTGTCCATTTGCGAACGGTGGCCATGTCGGTCGGTCCGCCGTGGCCGGGGATGACGATCCGGGCGCCGAGCGCCTCGAACGTGTCCCAGGTTTCGATCCACCTGGCGGTGTCAGTGTCTTCGAAAATCGGCAGCATGCGTACGTGGAATGCGGTGTCGCCGGCGATCACCAGCTTTTTCTCTGGCAGCCACACCATGGTGTCGCCATGGCTGTGCGAGGACCCGAGGTGCAGGATCTGCAGGTTCCATGTGCCCATTTTCAATTCGAGCTTGTCGTCGTACAGCCGGTCGGGCATCACGAATTCGGTCTTGAATGCCTTGTCGCGCGCGCGGCTGCGCATGACCTCCAGCGAGTCGTGGCCGGTTTTTTCCATGTACGCCGCAGTGTCGCGCTGCGAGATGATGGTGGCGCCCTGTTCCTTCCAGTACTTGGAGCCGAGCATGGCGTGGCCCTGGCTGTTTTCCAGTACGACGTATTTCACCGGCTGCGTGGTGCGCTTTTTGATCTCCTCGTGCAGGCTTTGCGCCAGCAGATAGTTGTCGCCCGCGTTCACCACCAGCACGCCGTCTTCGGTAATGATGAAAGACAAATTGTTGTTGTGGCCGGCGTTTTCGTAGGTGCCGGGCGCGGTGGCGCCGATAGCCGACCACACGCCGGGAATGACTTCCTGCGGCAGGTCGTAAAGAAAAGACGCAGGCGCTTTGTCGTATTGCTGCATTGGCAGCCCGGCGTGCTTCCAGCTGTTGAAGCCGTCGCGGTAATTCTTC
>JAABQE010000045.1 GCA_011391655.1 Hydrogenophilales bacterium | reverse complement strand
CCTGGAAGTGCTGCAGAGCGAGGCCGAGCGCCATGCCGACATCGCCAACAGCGCGGTCAGCGAACACGCGCGGCGTGCGATCCACACGCTGGGCGGCATCGCCGGCACGGCGGGGATTGCACCGTTGGCCGAACTGTCCCACGCGCTTGAGCTGTACTGGAACCGTTTCGTGCATGTGCCGTTGCCGGTCGCGCACCTGTCGCTGGTGCAAGACACGGTTGCGCGTCTGCACGACATGTTTGCCGAAATCGAAAACCTGCAATTGCCTGAATCCGCGGGCGATCTGATTGCCGTGCTAGGCGAGTTGGAGGACGAGCAGGCAATGCCGGAAGCCGTCAGCATTGAGCCGGCACCTGAAACGCTCAACGTCTTCGATGAAACTGCAGCTGTGGCCGAAACCGTCATCGAAACCGGGCAGGTGGCCGTTGCGCTACCCGCTGCGGGTGCGACGCAGGATCAACGCAGCGAAGCTGGCCATGGCGATATGACTGTCGGCAAGCTGGACGTGAGCGCATTGGTTCCCGATCTCAAGATGGCCATTCCCGCCCCCGTATTCGAGCGGCGCGAAGTCACCGACGAACTCGACGAGCAGTTGTTGCCGATTTTCCTCGAGGAAGCGGACAGCCTGGTGCCGGACACCAGCGCGCAATTGCGCGCATGGCGTGCCGCACCGGGAGAAACCGCTGCGCGCGATGCATTGCGCCGCAATCTGCACACCATCAAGGGCAGCGCGCGCATGGTGGGCGCGATGCGTCTGGGTGAACTGACGCACGTGATGGAATCGCGTGTGATCGCCGTCATAGAAGGCCATTTAAGCGCAAGCGCAGAGATATTCGAAACGCTTGAAACGCAGGCTGACCGTTTGGCTGAAGCCGTCGATCGCCTGAAGCGGGGCGAGCTGACGCCGCTGAACGAGGACATTGCCGAGCCGCTGGCTGAGCCGATCGAGCCGGTGTTTGCGACGGCTGAAGGCATGGCCGCAGCCGCAGCCACCGCACCCCAGGCCGACCCGCTCGCCCTCGCACAACCGGTCACGCGTGACAGCAACGCACTGACCTTGCGCGTGCGCGCCGACTGGATCGACCGTCTGGTGAACCAGGCAGGCGAAGTGGCGATTGCGCGTTCGCGGATTGAAAGTGAAGTGTTCGCATTCAAACGCCACGTTGGTGAGTTGTCTGACGCCTTGGTCCGCCTGCGCGGTCACATTCGCGAAGTCGAAATCCAGGCCGAATCGCAGATGCAGGCGACCTTCCATAGCCAGGGCGAATCCGAAGGCTTCGATCCGCTTGAATTTGACCGCTTCACCCGCTTCCAGGAAGTCACGCGCTTCCTGGCGGAAAGCGTGAACGATATTTCCACGGTGCAGCACATTCTGCTTGCCCGCCTGGGCGAGGCCGATGCCGCGCTGATCCAGCAAACCCGCCTCAATCGCGAGTTGCAACAGGATCTGCTGCGGGTGCGGATGGTGCCCCTGTATTCGGTGGCCGAGCGTCTGTACCGCACGGTGCGGCAGACCGCACGCGACGTCGACAAGCGCGCCCAGCTCGACATCCAGGGCGGCGAACTGGAAATCGACCGTTCGGTGCTGGAGAAAGTCACCGCACCGCTGGAGCACCTGCTGCGAAATGCCCTGGCCCATGGCATCGAAACACCGGAGACGCGGCGCGCTGCGGGCAAGGCCGAGTTCGGCGAGATTGTGCTGACCGCGCGCCAGTCCGGCAATGAAATGCTGCTCACCGTCAAGGACGATGGCGGCGGTCTCGACTATGCACGCATCCGTGAAAAAGCCGAGGCCAACGGCTTGTTGCTGCCAGGGGTTGAACCCACCGAAACCCTGCTGGCGCAGATGATTTTCGCCGCGGGCTTTTCCACCGCCGAAGTCGTCACCCAGGTTGCCGGGCGTGGCGTGGGGATGGACGTCGTCAAGAGCGAAATCTCAGCTTTGGGTGGACGTATCGACATCAGCTCGGAAGCCGGCGTCGGCACCAGCTTCAATATCTTCCTGCCGCTGACGCTTGCGATGACGCAGGCGGTGATGGTTCAGGCGGCCAAGCGTGACTTTGCGCTTCCGGCTCCACTGGTTCGCCAGGTGCTGGAACTCAAGCCGCATGAGCTTGAAGCCGCCATGGCTGCGGGCGAAATCGACTGGCGGGGTGGCAAGTACCCGCTGTCTTATCTGCCGCATTTATTGGGCGAGACCGACGCCGTACATGAAGTGTTGCGCTATAACCCGGTCATATTGCTTGCCAGTGGTGCCAGTCAGGCTGCTGTACTGGTCGACACGATCGAGGGTACGCGCGAAATTGTGGTCAAGAACATCGGCCCGCAGATGGCGCGCATTACCGGCGTTGCCGGCGCCACGGTACGCGGCGATGGACGCGTGGTGCTGATTCTCAACCCCGTGCCACTTGCCTTGCGCTGGGCCAGCATGCCGCGCAGCGCAGCCGAACGCGCCGCGCCCGTCGTGGCGGCCAGCGTGGCTGCGATTGCACAACCGCCGATGGTGCTGGTGGTCGATGACTCGCTCACGGTGCGGAAAATCACCACGCGGTTGCTGACGCGCGAAGGCTTCCGTGTAGACAGCGCCAAAGACGGCGTCGATGCGCTGGAAAAAATGCGTGACCTGATTCCCGACATCGTCCTGCTCGACGTTGAAATGCCGCGCATGGATGGTTTCGAGCTGGCGCGCGTGATGCGGGCTGACGAACGCATGAAGTCGGTGCCGATCATCATGATCACCTCACGCACCGCCGAGAAGCACCGGAATCTTGCGCTGGAAATCGGCGTGAATGTCTATCTCGGCAAACCGTATCAGGAACACCTGCTGCTTGAAAATATTGCCGAGCAGCTGGGGCGGGAAGTCACCCTGACGGCTTGAACGGGCGAAGGCGGGACAACAAAAACGGGCATTCAATGCCCGTTTTTGTTGTCCGCATTGAATTGCGGTCACATGCTGGGATGCGTGTGATTTAGTGCCCGCGCGTACCCGGCTTGGACGCAAACAGGGCGGCTGGCGGACGTGGCTTACGCAGCTGGTTGGAGGGGCTCGTGCCGGACGGCACCGGCGCAGCACGGCTGGCGGCAGGCTTGGCACCGCTTGGTTTGCCTTGTGGCGCGCGTCCGGAAGCATTGCGGCCACCACCGGGTTGTCCCTGGCGCGGCGCGCCGCGACCTTGCGGCGGACGCGGCGGGCGTTCGTCGGACATCAGGTCGGCTTTGGCCGGCGGAACGAAGCCGGGTTCGATTTCGACCCGTACGATTGCGCGCTTGATCAGCTTTTCGATGTCGCGCAGATAGCCGATTTCCTCGTCGTCTACCAGTGACAGCGCCGAGCCGGTGGCCCCGGCGCGACCGGTGCGGCCGATGCGGTGGACGTAGTCTTCCGCGACGTTGGGCAGTTCGAAGTTCACCACCTGTGGCAATTGATCGATGTCGATGCCGCGGGCGGCAATGTCGGTCGCGACCAGCACGCGCACGCTGCCATCCTTGAAGCTCGCCAGCGCCTTGGTGCGCGCTGACTGGCTCTTGTTGCCGTGGATCGCGGCGGCGCTGATGCCGTCCTTGATCAGTTTTTCGGCCAACTTGTTGGCGCCGTGCTTGGTGCGGGTGAACACCAGCACCTGCTGCCAGTCGTGGTGCTTGATCAGATGCGCCAGCAAATCACGCTTGTGCGCCTGCGGCACGCGGTGCATCGACTGCTCGATGACCTCCACCGTCGTGTTGCGTCGTGCGACTTCAACGCAGCCAGGGTTGTGCAGCAGGCTGTTGGCCAACGTCTTGATCTCGTCGGAGAAGGTCGCCGAGAACAACAGGGTCTGGCGCTGCTTCGGCACCACGGCGAGCACTTTCTTGATGTCGCGGATGAAGCCCATATCGAGCATGCGGTCGGCTTCGTCGAGCACCAGAATTTCGATGCCGGACAAGTCCACCGTCTTTTGTCCCATGTGATCAAGCAAACGGCCCGGCGTCGCCACCAGAATATCGACGCGTGATTTCAGCGCCTTCAACTGCGGATTGATGTTGACGCCGCCGAACATCACCATCGAGGTGAGTGACAG
>JAABQE010000044.1 GCA_011391655.1 Hydrogenophilales bacterium | reverse complement strand
ACAGCGGCACGCTGGTAATGCGCATCGAGGTCGTCGGCGTGCTGTGACAGATGCGCATCGATTTCGGCCAGTGCGGGGGCGCGCCGTGCCGTTTCGGCCAGGTTCAGGTGCGCGTGCAGGCGGGCAATCTCGGGTTCCATCTGCGCTTCGTGCGGTAGGCTGTTGAGCAGTTTCAGCGCCTGCTCGCCGTCGCCTTCCGACCACAACAGCTTGGCGAGATCACGCGGGATCGCGAGGTTGTCGGGCTCGGCCATCGCCGCGTTGGCGAGCAGCATGCGCGCTTGCTGGATGTTGCCCGATTGCCAGGCCGCCACCCCCAGCGCGTGGGCGCGGTTGGCATCGCCGGCGATGAAACGGTCGAGCACTTCACGGAAGCTGCTGTCGGGGTCGGCGCCGTGGATGGTGTGGGCGACTTCGCCGCGCCAGAAAAACTTCACTGTTGGCACCGAGGTCACGCTGAAGCGGCGCGCCAGTTCGGGCAGGTCGTCGGTATTCAGCATCACCAGCAGAAACTTGCCGCCATATTCGGCGGCGAGCTTGACCAGACGCGGCATCAGGATAAAACAGGGGCCGGCCTTGGGGGTCCAGAAGTGCACCAGCACCGGACCTTTGTGCGAGTTTTCCAGCACCAGCCGGTTGAAGGTGTCGGCGCTGGCGTCGAAGACGTGGGGTGACAGTGACATCAGTGGAATGCTCCGGTTTGGGCAAAGCGCGCGCAGGCCGTGACCAGCGCATGGGCGATGCCGGGTTCAAACGCCGAATGGCCGGCATCGGCCACGATCTCATAGCGTGCTTCGGGCCAGGCGCGCGCCAGTTCGTTGGCGGAGACGATGGGGCAGACGGCGTCGTAACGTCCCTGCACGATGATCGCGGGAATCGCGCGGATGCGGTCAAGCCTGGCGAGCAGGCTGTTGTCGGGCAGGAAGATGTTGTTCACGAAATAATGCGCTTCGATCCGTGAGAGGGATAAGGCGGTTTTGTCGCTGCCAAATGCAGAAACCAGATCAGGGTTAGGCAGCAGCGTGGAGCACGATGCCTCGAACGTCGCCCATTGATAGGCAGCGGGCTGGTGGATGGCCGGATCTGGATGTAACAGCCGCTGGTGATAGGCGGTGAGCAGATCGCCGCGTTCATTTTCGGGGATGAATTCAGCCAGCTGCTGCTGTGCCTCGGGGAAAAATGCGCGAATGCCTTCGAGGAACCAGACGATCTCGCTTGTGCGGCACAGAAAAATGCCGCGCAGCACCAGCCCGCGACAGCGTTCGGGATGCGCCTCGGCATAGGCCAGCGCCAGCGTCGATCCCCATGAACCGCCAAACACCAGCCAGCTATCGACGCCGAGTTCGCGCCGCAGTGCTTCCATGTCGGCGATCAGATGCGGCGTGGTGTTGTCAGTCAGTTCGCCATGCGGTGTGGAGCGGCCGCTGCCGCGCTGGTCGAACAGAATGATCCGGTAGCGCGCCGGGTCGAAAAACTGCCGCTGTTTGGGCGACGTGCCGGAGCCAGGGCCGCCGTGGACGAACAGCACCGGGATGCCATCCGGGTTGCCCGAAGTTTCCCAGTAGATGCGGTGGAGGCCGGCTGTATCCATCATGCCGCTGGCGTAAGGGGTGATGGGTGGGTGAAGCATGACAATATCGGGCATGAACGGAATGTTGAATCGACAGGCTGAATCATATCGTCTGCTTCGGCCGGCACGAAGAAACCATGACCGTGAATGGATGAGTCGACAGACTGGGGCAGGATACGTATTCTCTTCAAGTACAGCGTTAAATAGGCCGATGAAGCAGTTTGGCAGTACAACTTTCCAGCCAATACCTATTAATGAGGAGTACTACCCATGAGTCATGTTGTCAAAGTCGCCCTGCTGGGGCTGGGTGAAGTCGGTGAAACTTTTGCAGAGCACTTTCTGGAGAAAATCCAGGAAGAGCATGTCAAGGTGGAGATCGTCGCTGTCGCGCACCGCAATCTGGAGTCACCCGTTGCGCTGGGTTTTATTCAGAGCGGGGTGCCGGTATTCCAGGACGCGATGGACGTGGTGTCGATGGGCGCAAAAGTCGACATTATTTTTGACCTGACCGGTGATCCCGATTTGCGTAAAAAGCTTCGTGCAGCGATGCAGGAAAGCCATAACCAGCACACCGTGATTGCCCCCGAAGTGATGGCGCATTTGCTATGGAATTTTTTTGGTGAAGGCGAATTGCCGCATAGCGGCCAAACGGGCTATTGATGTCGCCTTTCAAGTCGGCTCACGCCGCAGGCGCTGATTGGACGCAGGCTGCGCAGGCCTGCATGAGCCAGTTGGGGGCCATTCCAGCGGCGGCGACCTTGGGGTTCCTGTATGTAGCTGATGCTTTCGCGGGTGAACTCGACGCGATTCTGGATTTTTTCAAAAGTGCGACCGGTGTGCCGCACTGGACCGGCAGTGTAGGCGTGGGAATCTGCGCAACAGGCGTGGAATTCCTGGAAGAGCCCGCGATGGCGGTGATGCTGGGTGAATTTGCACTCACCGATTTCAGCATGCTGCCGGTGTTGCGCACGCCGCAGGATATCAATACGCAGCCGTCCGATGCCTACCTGGCGCTGGTCCACGGCGACCCGGCGAACAATCGCATGCAGGAACTGATCGACGGTCTGTCCGCGCATGTCACCAGCGGTTTTGTCGTCGGCGGGCTCTCGAGTTCACGCGGCGAAACGGCACAGATCAGCGATGGCGTCGTCAGCGGTGGCCTGTCAGGGGTGTTGTTCAGCGAGCGGGTGAAGCTGGCGACGCGGCTGACGCAAGGCATTTCGCCGCTGGGCCCGCGTCATCGCATCACCACGGCCAACAAGAATATTGTGGGCAGCCTGGATCACCGTCCGGCGCTGGACGTGATGAAAGAAGAAATCGGCGAGGTGCTGGCGCGCGACCTGCAACGCGCGGCAGGCTATATTTTTGTCGGATTGCCGGTGCGCGGCTCGGACACCGGTGACTATCTGGTGCGCAACATTCTCGGCGTTGACCCGCAAAACCATCTGGTGGCGATTGGTGAATATGTGCAACCGGGTGACGAGTTATTGTTTTGCCGCCGCGATCAACAAACCGCCGAAGACGATTTGTTGCGCATGCTGACGGCTATTGGGGCCCAATTGAACGCGCCGATCCGGGGCGGCGTGTATTATTCCTGCCTTGGCCGCGGCCAGCATATGTTTGGCGCGCCGAACCGGGAATTGGGGCTGATCCGCGATGCCCTGGGGAGTTTTCCGCTGGTGGGGTTTTTTGCCAATGGCGAAATTTCCCACAACCGCTTGTATGGCTACACCGGGGTGTTAACCCTGTTTGCTTGAACAGAAAAGGAAAGAGGCATGACCTTGCACGCAATGAAAGAAGCTGATGTCAGATTGTTGCGCGATGAAATTGAAATGTTGATGAACGAACGTCGCCAGTTGTTGCAGGTGACAGGCGCGGCGGCAGTGTTCGTTGCCAACCTCGATACCGACAGCTTGCCGGACGAGGCCGATACCATCGACGCGGCAGAAATGCTGGCCGAGCAACTGAATGGTTTGTCCGAAGAGACGCTCAAGGACGCATTGGAGTCGGTACGCGCTGAGCTTGATCCTGTCGCGTAAGTCAGGCTCACATTTTGCGCCGTCTGGATCTGCCTGCCCTCGCTGACGTCAGGCGTTTTGCACTGATTGTCGTTCTGACGGCGCTGACGTATGCGCTGGCTGGGTGGATCAGCCTCAAAGTGGCCACTTATGTGGCCGGCGTGATTGCTGCCGTCTGGCTGGCCGCAGGGGTGGGCGCGATGGCGAGTCTGCGTTTTGGCCTGGCCGGTGTGGCCGGTGTGCTGTTGGGGTCTTTTGCCATCATCAGCCAGATTTTGCCAGCGGAGGCAGCCCTTCGCCTCGCTATCGGCGCGGCAGCGAGTGCGGCAATCATGGGCTATCTGCCGCGCTATCTTCAGCCTTTTAGCCAGACGCTTGAAACGGTTCCCAGTGTTGCCAAGTTCGCATTGGTGGCTGCTCCGCTTGGTTGCGGGGTCAGTGCCCTGCTCGGGGTATTGAGCCTGTCTGCTGCTGGAATATTGCCTGACGACCAGATGTTTCAGGGGTTGTGGGTGTGGTGGCTGGGCGATTTGCTGGGGGTCTACCTTATCGCGCCGGTACTGCTGACCGCCTCGCGTTGGGAATTGTTGCCGACCAGCAAGCCGGCACGCGTGGAAGGTCTGGTGCTGATATTCAGCATGCTGCTGATGACGTATGCGTTGCTGACGCATATCCAGCCCTTGCGCCCGAGTGAGGTCGTATTGTTCGTGCTGTTGCCCGGCGTGTTGTGGGCGGCATTGCGCTTTTCGGTGACCGGGGCGAGCCTGGCCATTTTCTTGTCGGCACTCATCGTGCTGGGCGTGGCGGTGGTCTCCTCGGGTGGCGCGATCAGCAGTACCGCCTCGCGCGAATTGTTTGCGTTGCAGATCAGCATGTTCGCCATGGCGCTTGCGGGTTTGTTTGTTTCAGCCGCGCTGGCTGAACGTCGCCATTCCGAAATACGGCTCGACATGCTGGCCAACCACGACCCGCTGACGGGTCTGCCGAATCGTTCGTATTTCCAGGATTTTCTGGGCCAGGCGCTGGCGCGTGCACAACACGAGAAAAGTCAGGTCTCGTTGCTGTTCATCGATCTTGACCGCTTCAAGCACATCAACGACTCGCAGGGTCACGAAGTGGGTGACCAGGTGTTGTGTGTCGTGGGCAAGCGACTGGACGAACATCTGCGTGCGGATGATTTTGTTGCCCGTGTGGGGGGGGATGAGTTTGCCATCATCCTGACGCACCCACCGGCTTCGCGCGCTGCGAGTCGAGTGGTGCGCAAGTTGCTCAAGACCCTGGCCGAACCGTTCAAACTCGGCAAGCGGCGGTATGCCATTGGTGCCAGCATCGGCATCAGCGTATTTCCGGATGATGGTCTCGATGCCAACACCTTGCTGCGCCAGGCCGACCTTGCGATGTATCAGGCCAAGAAGCGCCGTAGTGGGTTTGAGTATTTCAGTGACGAATTGAACACCGTTGCGCAGCAACAATTGAGCCTGGAAAACGGCTTGCGCCAGGCACTCGATCACGGCGAACTGGCATTGGTCTACCAGCCCAAGCTTGATCTCGCCAGTGGCCGGGTGGTGGGACTGGAAGCGCTGGTGCGCTGGCTGCCAAGATCGGGCGGCATGATCAGCCCCGACCGCTTTATTCCGGTAGCCGAGGAAACCGGTTTGATCATGCCGCTGGGGCGCTGGGTGGCCCGTGCGACGTGTGAACAATGGATCGCCTGGCGCGATGCCGGTCTGAGTCCGCCGCCGGTGGCGATCAACCTGTCACCGCGCCAGTTTAGTGATGCGCACCTGATCGACGACATCGACGCCATCCTGGCAGAAACGGGGATGGATGCCGCGCATTTGCAACTGGAAGTCACCGAGAGCGCGGCGATGGAAGATCCGCAGCGCACCTTTGAAATGCTGGACGCGCTGCGTCAGCGTGGATTGCATGTCTATATCGATGATTTTGGCACCGGGCATTCCAATCTGGGGCAGTTGAAACGCATGCCGATCGATGCACTGAAAATTGACAAGAGTTTTATTGACGATGTGCTGACCGACAGCGACGGAGCGGAGATCGTGAATGCCGTGATTCGCCTGTCGCATGCCCTGAACATGCGGGTAGTGGCCGAAGGGGTGGAATCATTAGAACAGGTCGCGTTCCTGAAAAAACGGGGATGCGATGAGATTCAGGGCTTCGTGGTGGCCAAGCCGTTGCCACCCGACAAGGTCGAAGTCTTTTTCAGTCAGCAGTTTGATTTTTAAGGCGGGCTGGATTCCCGCTGGAAGTGGCTGAACGCCGAACCCGCGTGTCAGCCACGACCCGCTCCGTATGGTGACTTACAGTGGACGCTTGACGACGACTGCGCCACGTAAATCCCCCACATTGTATCCGGTGGCCTTGTCCATCGGATACTCGACCTGCAAGCGTGCTTTGACCCCTTCTGGAATCGACTCGGGCGCGCCGTGACAGGTGAGGCACACAGGCTGCACGGCGATGGCTTTGGCGTAGCGCAAATGTTTGCCTGAAGCATCGGTGACCACTTCAGCCAGCTCCATTGTGTCGGGTTGCTCGCCTTGCTTCATGCGTTCTGCAAACGATGCAAGCGCCTTGGATTCCCATGCGTCGGGCGTGCCGGTTTCAGCGTTGCGCGCGCGGGTACCCACGCGGCTCACCTCCCATCCGGTTTGCCGGGATAAATCGGCCGCAATTTGCGGGGCAATGACCTTGCATACCCCGACAGCGGATGCGGGGCCGTTTGCGTTAATTTCTGCCTTCAGCTTGCCACCCAACTGGGTGACCAGGGTTTTGGCAACGGCGCGGCTAGCCTCGATTTGCTCGGGCTGCGCAGGTTGCACCGCTTCGACTTTGGCTTCATTCGTCGCGCAGGCCGTCAGTAAAATGGAAAGAATCAGTGGGGTTTTCATGGTGGACTCCTGTTTGGTTAGTGGTTTATTTGAACAAATAAAACAGGGTGCCTGTGTGCATGGACCAGGCACCCTGCCTAGAACTCAATGCTCGGGCACACCCTGCCACAGCATGCTGAAACCGATTTCGGTGCTGTCGCTGCACATCTCGCCTACGGCCTTGAATTTTTCATTGAAGGTGGTGTCGGCGTGGGATTTTTCGTGCTGCTCGAATGACGCCCAATAGGTGACGATGGCCACGTCATAGTCCGGCTCCTTGAGCGAATTTATCGATCCTTCCTGGCTGACGAATCCATCGTATTTGAAGACCTGTCCGGCGATAAATCCGCCGGATTCGTTGCCATAGGTTTCTTTCACGACATGGCACATTTCGCCCAAGGCGAGTTCTACATCGTTCATGGTAATGCCGGGCTTGAGCTTGACGGCATTGAATAGCATCTTGCAACCGTAGGGAATGCTGACGGGATCGAACATGGTTTCTCCTTGAAGATGAATTTGAGCTCGGTCGTTATGACTATTTCACAAATGGCCCCCATGCAGTGGCAGGTTCAAGATTACATTACAGTGGTTATTAGCAGAAGGTCTGACCGGTAAAAACCCATGCGATCTGCACGGGTTTGGCCGGAGGCCGTTGCCTGTGTTGAGCCGTCCGGGTTGGCTGGATTACAGCGGCATCGGCTTGCCGTCGTTGAGGTTGAGCCAGCCCTTGGCGATGCGGTAGATGAACCAGATGCCCGCGATGCCCCACACGACCCAGCCGAGCAGGAGTATCCAGGCGATCGCGCCGACGACGCACCACAGCACGCTCCACCAGAAGGTGCCGATCTGCCAGCGGAAGTGGCTTTCCAGCCAGGTGCCGCGGACATCGTCCTTCTTGATGTAGTTGAGCACGATGGCGATGATGGCGGTGGAGCCGAAACCCAGCAGCGACAGCGCGTAGAGCCCGTAGATCACGTGGGTGAGGGTCTTCAGGCTGGCGAGCTGGTCGTCGGAACCGGGGGTGAGGTTCGTGTCCATTAACGGGCTTTCTCGTAGAGTGGCATCATTTTCGGCACCAGGGCGTTGAGCGCCTGGATGCGGTTGTCGGGTGAGGGGTGGGTACTGAGGAATACCGGTACGCCGTTGCCGCTGGCGGCACCCATTTTTTCCCACAGGCGCACGGCGGCGTGCGGGTCGTAGCCGGCGCGGGCGGCAAGTTCGATGCCGTAGCGGTCGGCCTCGCTTTCACCTTCGCGACTGTTGGGCAGGGTCAGCGCGACGTCGGCCACCGGCGCCAGGATGCTGAGATCGCGCCCTGCGATGATGGAGCCGAGCGTCATGCCGCCCTGCATGGCGATGGCACGCGACATGCGCTCGCGGCCGTGCCCCAGCAGGGCATGCGCGATTTCGTGGCCCATGATCTGCGCGATCTCGTCATCGGTGAGCTTCAGCTTGCTGATGATGCCGGTATAGATCGCCATCTTGCCGCCGGGCATGCACCAGGCGTTGAGCTCAGGCTCGTCGATCACCGCGACCGACCACTTCCACTCGCGGCTGGGCGCATACATGATGCCGGCCTGCCTGATCAGCCGATCGGTGATGTGCTTGACGCGCTTGTTGAGCGCGGCATCGGTGCTGAGCTGGCCCTTCTTCTGCGCTTCGGAGAGCGTTTGCGTGTAAGCCTGGGCCGACGAGGCCTGCGCCTGTTCCTCGGACACCAGCACCAGCTGCGAGCGACCAGAGATTGGATTGGCCTGGCACGCCACCAGACCGGTGGCGAGCAGGATCGTCAGCAGATATTTGGATTGCATCGCAACTCCTTGCAGACAGGACGAACGGATCGGACTCAAATTCCGCGCAGCAGTTCGTTAATGCCGACCTTGGACAGCGTCTTGGCATCGACTTTCTTCACGATCACCGCGCAATACAGGCTGTAGCTGCCATCCTTGGACGGCAGGTTGCCGGACACCACCACCGAGCCGGCGGGGATGCGGCCGTAGGTGACTTCGCCGGTTTCGCGGTCGTAAATCTTGGTCGACTGGCCGATGTAGACGCCCATCGAAATCACGCTGTTGTCTTCGACGATCACGCCTTCGACCACTTCGGAACGCGCGCCGACAAAGCAGTTGTCGCCAATGATGGTGGGGTTGGCCTGCACCGGCTCCAGCACGCCGCCGATGCCGACGCCGCCGGAGAGGTGCACATTTTTGCCGATCTGTGCGCAGGAGCCGACGGTGGCCCAGGTATCGACCATGGTGCCTTCGCCGACGTAAGCGCCGATATTGACGTAGCTTGGCATCAGCACCACGTTCTTGCCGATGTAGGAACCCCGGCGCGCAGCGGCGGGCGGCACCACGCGGAAACCGCCTTCGCGGAAATCGCGGCTGTTGTAGTCGGCGAACTTGCTCGGCACCTTGTCGTAATAATTGGTGTAGCCGCCCTTGATGAAGGCGTTGTCTTCGAGGCGGAAGCTCAGCAACACTGCCTTTTTGATCCACTGGTGGGTGATCCAGTTCTGGCCGTCGGTGCGTTCAGCCACGCGCAGCTGGCCCTTGTCGAGCATGTCGATGACCGACATGACGGCGTCTTTAAGCTTGGCGTCGGCGTTGCGCGGGGTGATGTCGGCGCGGCGTTCGAAGGCTTCTTCGATGATGATTTGCAGGTCTTGCATGGGGTTTCCTTTAAATATGAGAGAAGTGAATTAATTGAATGGGGATCAGGCGGCTTCGCCTATAAAACTGAGCATGCGTTTGGCCGCTTCGATACAGGCAGGCAGGCTGTCGACCAGCGCGATACGCACAAAGCCCTGACCCGGGTTGACATTGGCCGCGTCGCGCGCGAGATAGCTGCCGGGCAACACGGTGACGTGCTGGGTGCGATACAACTCGCGCGCAAACGCCGCATCGTCGCCGCCCGGCACCCGTGCCCACAAATAGAAGGCGGCGTCGGGCGCGTCGAACTGCAGCGCACCTTTGAGCAGAGGCATGACAGCGGCGAATTTTTCGGCGTACTGGCGGCGGTTCTCGATCACGTGCGCCTCGTCGTTCCAGGCGGCGATGCTGGCGGCTTGCACCGCCGGACTCATCGCGCTGCCATGATAGGTGCGGTAGAGCAGGAATGATTTCATGATTGCCGCGTCGCCCGCCACCATGCCCGAGCGCAGGCCGGGCACGTTGGAGCGCTTCGACAGCGAGTTGAACACGATGAGATTTTTGAGGCCACGACCAAGCTGTTGTGCTGCGGTCAGCGCGCCCAGCGGCGGCTGACCTTCCTCGAAATAGATTTCCGAATAGCATTCGTCGGCCGCGATCACAAAACCATGCTGGTCCGACAGATCGAACAGCTGCTTCCAGTCGTCCAGCGACATCACCTTGCCGGTGGGGTTGCCGGGCGAGCAGACGTAGACCAGATTGACCTGCTCCCACAGATCGTCCGGTACGCGCGACCAGTCCATCTTGAAATCGTTTTCCGGCAGCGTGTTGAGGAAGAAGGGACGGGCGCCGGCCAGCAGCGCGGCACCTTCATAAATTTGATAAAACGGATTCGGCGAGATCACCACGCGGCGACCGTGACGGCTGGAGTCGACGCTGGCCTGGGCAAACGCAAACAGCGCCTCGCGCGAGCCGTTCACCGGCAGCACCTCGGTTGCGGGGTCGAGTTTGACACCGTAACGCCGTTCAGCCCATGCGGCAATCGCTTCGCGCAGCGCATCCGAGCCCTGAGTGATGGGATAATTCGACAGTCCCGCCAGCCCCGCGACCAGTGCATCCTTGATGAACTGCGGCGTCGGATGCTTGGGCTCGCCGATCGACAGGTTGATCGGGGCGAGATCGGGATTCGGCGTCACCCCGGCGAACAGCTCGCGCAGCTTTTGAAACGGATACGGGTGAAGTTGATCGAGACGCGGATTCATTGAATGGGCTGGAAACAGCAGATTGCAAACCCCAATATTATAAAGCCCCATGTCCTCTCCTCGCCCTTTTGCCATCGCCAGCCTGGTTTACGCCGCCACCCTGTGGGGGCTGGTCTGGTATCCCTATCGCCTGCTGAACGAGGCGGGGGTGGGCGGCATCGCATCGGGATTTTTTTCCTATGTCATTCCGTTGCTGTTGCTGGGCTGGCTGCATGGCCGCGCCCTGCACCAGGCGCGCGGACACTGGCACTGGCTGGTGGCGCTGGGGCTGGCGGCAGGCTGGACCAATCTGGCCTATGTGTTGGCAGTGCTGGAAGGCGAAGTGGTGCGGGTGTTGCTGCTGTTCTACCTGTCGCCCTTGTGGACCGTGTTGTTCTCCAGATTTTTGCTGCACGAAAAACTCAACCGCGCCGGTTGGGCAGTGATGGCACTGGCGGCAGGCGGCGCGCTGGCGATGCTGTGGCAGCCCGGCGAATGGCCGCTGCCGGCCAATCGCGCCGAGTGGCTGGCGCTGTCGGCGGGGGTGGCGTTCGCGGCGAGCAATGTGATCAGCCGCCATCTCGACGGCGTCACCGAGGGCGCCAAATCCGTCACAGTGTGGTCGGGGGTGGTGGTGCTGACGCTGATCGGCCTGCTGCTCAAACCCGCTGAACTGGATTTCATGGCAACTGCCGCAACGCACACCTGGCTATTGCTGATCGGGGTGGCGCTGGCGATCGGCAGCATGACCTACGCCGTGCAATATGGCCTTGCGCGGGTGCCGGCCAACCAGGCCATCGTGATTTTTCTGTTCGAACTGGTTGTCGCTAGCATCGCGGCGTATTACCTGTCTGCCGAACGCATGGACCTGCAGGAATGGATCGGCGCCGCCATGATTATCACGGCCAGCCTGTTTTCCGGCCACATGGAAGACGATCAATCGAAAGCGAAACGCGATGTCTGAGCTGTCCCCAATCCATATCGCGGCCTTGCTGCACGCCGGCCTACTGGTTTCCGATCTGGCGCGCGCCAAGGTTTTTTACGAATCGGTGCTCGGGCTCAAGCGGATTCCGGACCGCCCCGCGCTGCCTTACCCCGGCGAGTGGTACGAACTGGGCGCTGGCCAGCAACTGCACCTGATGAACCTGCCCAACCCCGATGCCGCATCCGTGCGCCCCGCACATGGCGGGCGCGATCATCACATTGCGCTGGTGGTGCGCGATATGGCTGCACTGAAAAGCCGGCTCGATGCGGCCGGCGTGACTTACACCGTGAGCCAATCCGGGCGCGCGGCGTTGTTCTGCCGCGACCCGGATGCGAATACCCTGGAGTTTGTCGAGCTTGGCTGATCAACAGGCCAAGTTGATATTGCTTTGCGTGTAGACGTTCGGGCCTGACATACAGTGCATGTTCAGGTTGTGTTTTTTTGGCAGGAACCAGCCAGAAGCGACAGTCGAGGATGACTCTCGGAATGGCCGTTTCTCGGCCAAAGCCGCCGCTGGCGCCTTGATCCGACTACTTCCGCTATGGATTTGTTACAGGACATAAGCCAGAAAGTCCAATGAACGGCAGCTTGTATGGTTGGGGTGGTGTGAAGAGTGAAGAAGCCGGGGTGAGCGCTGCGAGCGTCCGTTATTCGGTACAGACACACATATCCGAGGCTCGATAGTGTCTAGGAAAGTCGGGACGATTCAAATCTCAATTGCACCGGAGCCGAAGGGTTATCGCAGTGACTATGGCCGCCATCGCCTGATGCTGTTCAGGCGAAATGAACACCGTCGTGGCAGAAAAAAGATTGGGACGGCTGCGCGCGATGTCTTCGAATAGCCCCGCGAGTGTGGGCTCGGCTTCTATCTGGCTGCGCAGGCGCTCCGGGTCGAGGGTGCGGCAGGCGCAGCCACGATTCAGGCTTTCTGCGGTAACAGGTGCATGGGCTGTGGTGTTCGTGCTTGAGGTGGATTGACTGGGCTGGCTCATGACGCTTTTGCCGGTCGATAAATTTTTAGCACCTGGAACCATGCCACGCTGACCAGTCCCAGTGCAAAGGCTGCTGCCAGTTCATCGAACGGCAAGGGTGCAAAGCGAAACAAGCCCGCCAGGAACGGCAGGTAAAGCGCGAGGGCGAGCAAGCCCAGAGTCGCACCGGTGACAATCCACAGGATGGGGTTGGGCGCTGTGAGCGACATCAGTAGAGAACGTGAGCGCGAGCGGTTGGAAAAAATCAGCGCCAGATTGGCGATGACAAGCGTGGTGAAGGCGAAGGCGCGGGCTTCGGGTTCGGCCAGCCGCCCATCCGCCCAGACATAGGCGCCCAGCACCACCCCCAGCACGCCGATCCCTTGCAGCAGCGCGAGCCACAGCGTGGCGCCGCCGAACAGTTGCGCATCCGTGTCGCGCGGCGGGCGCTGCATCACATCTTTTTCCGCCGCTTCGTTTTCGAAGGCCAGCGAACAGGCCGGATCGATGATGAGTTCGAGAAAGGCGATGTGCATCGGGAAAAGCATGGCCGGGAAGCCCAGCAGCACCGGCAGCAGCGCCATGCCGGCGATCGGCACATGTACCGCCAGGATGTAGGACATGGACTTCTGCATGTTGTCGAAGATGCGTCGGCCCAGCCGCACGGCGCGCACGATGGAGGCGAAGTTGTCGTCGAGCAGCACCAGCGCGGCGGCCTCACGCGCGACGTCGGTGCCGCGTCCGCCCATGGCGATTCCGACGTGCGCCGCCTTGAGCGCGGGCGCGTCGTTGACGCCATCCCCGGTCATGGCGGTGATTTCGCCATCGGCCTTGAGCGCCTGCACGATGCGCAGTTTCTGTTCCGGGGCGATGCGGGCGCATACGCTCACGGTCTTCATGCGCGCCTGCAATTGTTCGTCGCTCAGTGCGGTGAGTTCATCCCCCGAAAGGATTTCTTTGGCTGCAAGACCTGCCTGCAGGGCAATCGCGCGCGCGGTCGCGGGATAGTCGCCGGTAATCATCACCACCCGGATGCCGGCCTCGCGGCACTGGCGCACGGCGTCCGGGATTTCCGCCCGCAGCGGATCGGCCAGCCCCAAGAGCCCCACGAATTCAAATTCGAAATCGTGTTCGACGGCGGGGAAATCACTGCCTTCGAACTGCGCCCGGGCCACGCCCAGCACGCGCAAGCCCTCGGCCGCCATGGCATCCACGGCGGCGGTGACCCTGGCTTGCGCGGCGGCATCGAGATGGCACAGATCGACGATGGCCTCCGGCGCCCCCTTGGCGGCCACCACATGACTGTCGCTGTCCACCGCTTTCCAGACATGCGACATGGCGCGCAACGCGGGCGTCAGGCCGTATTCGTGCGCCAGGGTCCAGTCGCGGTGCAGATGCTCGGTGTCTTTCAGGAAGTGCTCGCCGAGACGCGCAAACGCCTGTTCCATCGGGTCGAAGGGATCGGCCTTGCTGGCCAGGATGGAAAACTCAACCAGCGCATGAAACGTTTCCGGCAGCGCGTCGGTTGCCGCAGCGCTTACCAATAAGCTCTCGTCATCCGCATACAGCCGCGCCACCGTCATGCGGTTCTCGGTGAGCGTGCCAGTCTTGTCGACGCACAGCACCGAGGTGGCACCCAGGGTTTCGATGGCGGTGACGCGCCGGGTCAGCACCTTCTCTTTCGACAGCCGCCAAGCACCCAGCGCGGGAAATACGGTGAGCACCACCGGGTATTCCTCGGGCAGCATGGCCATGGCCAGCGCGATGCCCGCCAACAGCGCGGCCAGCCAGTCGCCGCGCATCAGGCCGTGCACCAGCACCAGCGCGAGACTCATGCCCAGCGCCAGCAACGCCAAGGTGCGGATCAATTTCGCCGTCTGCTTTTGCAGCGGCGAGCGTTCCCTTTCCAGCGTCCCCAAGGCGGTGCCAATGCGGCCGATCTCGCTTCTCGGGCCGGTGGCGGTAACCCGCGCCGTGCCCTGCCCCGCCACCACCAGGCTGCCGGAATAGACGAAGGGTGTGTCGTCGCCACCGGGCCGGGCCGGCGCGGGTTCGCCCGTCGCCACGATCTTGCTCACCGGAACCGCCTCGCCGGTGAGCAGCGACTCGTCCACCTGCAAGCCGCTACCGGAGATCAGCGTGCCGTCGGCTGGCACCCGGTCGCCTTCCGCCAGCACCAGCCAGTCGCCGCGCACCACCTCGCGCCCGGCGATGCGCTGTTTTTCACCATCGCGCAGCACCAAGGCACGCGGGCTGGTCAAATCGCGCAAGGCCTGCAGCACGTGTTCGGTCTTGTGTGACTGG
>JAABQE010000043.1 GCA_011391655.1 Hydrogenophilales bacterium | reverse complement strand
GCCCGCCTGGTGCGGGCGTTGCCGCCACCATGTTCAAGTTTCTGACCAGCTACTTTTCAACCGACCTTGCAATCGATCTAGGCACCGCCAATACGCTGATTTATGTGCGTGACCGTGGCATCGTGCTGGACGAACCCTCGGTGGTGTCGATCCGCACCGACTCGGTGGGCGGCAAGCGCACCGTGCAGGCGGTGGGCGCAGAGGCCAAGCAGATGCTGGGCCGCACGCCGGGCAACCTGCAGGCGATCCGGCCGATGAAGGATGGCGTGATTGCCGACTTCACCGTCACCGAGCAGATGCTCAAGTACTTCATCAAGAAAGTGCACGACACGCGGATGTTCCGCCCCAGCCCGCGCATCATCATTTGCGTGCCGTGCGGCTCGACCCAGGTGGAGCGCCGCGCGATCCGCGAATCGGCGATCGGCGCCGGGGCGCGCCAGGTGTATCTGATCGAGGAGCCGATGGCGGCGGCGATCGGCGCCGGCCTGCCGGTGGCGGAAGCGACCGGCTCGATGGTGGTCGACATCGGCGGCGGCACAACCGAGGTCGGCGTGATTTCGCTCGGCGGCGTGGTGTATGCCAATTCGGTGCGCGTCGGCGGCGACCGCATGGACGAGGCGATCATCAACTACATCCGTCGCAACTACGGCATGCTGATCGGCGAAGCGACCGCCGAGCAGATCAAGAAGAAAATGGGCTCGGCTTTCCCCGGCGCCGAAGTGCTGGAAATGGAAGTGAAAGGCCGCAGCCTGGCCGAAGGCGTGCCGCGCAGCTTTAATGTGTCGTCGAACGAAATCCTCGAAGCGCTGACCGAGCCGCTGAACGCGATCGTCAGTGCGGTCAAGCAGGCACTGGAGCAGACTCCGCCCGAACTCGGCGCCGACATCGCCGAAAAAGGCATGGTGCTGACCGGCGGTGGCGCGCTGCTGCGTGACCTCGACCGTCTGCTGATGGAAGAAACCGGCCTGCCGGTGATTGTGGCCGATGATCCGTTGACCTGCGTGGTGCGCGGCTGCGGACGCGCACTGGAAGAAATGGACAAGCTGGCCTCGGTGTTCACCAACGAGTGAGCGTTGCCACGCGCAGTTGCGCTGACAGAGCGTATTGATGGCAACGTCGGATCAACTCATGTTCGCCCGGCGACTGGGGGCGACCGCTCGCCTGCTGATCTGGCTGCTGGTGGGTGTGGCGTGTGTCGTCGCCGATTCCCGTTATCACGCGCTCGACAGCTTGCGCAGCGGCTTTTCTCTATTGCTGCAACCCGTGCGCGAAATATTGCGTACCCCCTCCGATGTTGCCGCCGAGTTGAGTGGTTTCTTTACCCGTCACCGTCTATTGCAGAATGAGCGCGATGCGTTGCGCGCCGAGCGGGCGCAGCTGATGCTCAGCGTGAGCACCACCCGCGAGATGAACCGCGAAAACGCCGAGTTGCGCGCCCTGCTGCAGCTGCAAACGCGACCCAGCCAGCGGGTGGTTCACGCGGCCTTGCTGTATCAGGGGCATGACTGGTTTGCCCAGCGCATCACGCTGGACCGGGGCGTGACGGCGAAACTGCGCAGGGGAATGCCCGTGGTCGATGCCAGCGGTCTGGTGGGCCAGTTGAGCGAGGTGTACCCGGGAACGAGTGAGGTCACGCTGGTGAGCAGCCCCGAGCAATTGACGCCCGTGTTCGTCGAACGTACCGGCCAGCGGGGGCTGGTAGCAGGCAGCGGGCGCGGCCAGCTGGAGCTGCGATACATGCCGACTCATACCGATGTGCGCGTCAATGACCGCCTGCTGACATCCGGCATCGACCGGGTGTATCCGGCGGGGATTCCGGTGGCACGCATCACGCGGGTCTCGCGTTCGCAGTCCAGCCCGTATCTGCGGGTGGAAGGCGTGCCGCTGGCGGGCCTTGATCGCTCCCGCGCCGTGCTGGTGCTGGTTGCCGAACCGCAGGTGGTTCAGGTGCCGCTGCCGTCCCTGCCGCCCACGCCACCAACCCCGTTGTCGCCGCAGGTCAAGCAGCCATGAGTCCCACGCACTCCAGCGGCAGCTGGCGCCGTATTCTGGGCAGTTTGACCCTGGCCTTATTGCTGGAGCAGTTGCAGTGGTCGGGTTGGGCGCTGGCGCTGCGACCGGACTTTTTGCTGATGGGCGTGCTGTTCTGGGCGCTGCATCAACCCGCGCGCATTGGATTCGGCACGGCGTTTTGTGTCGGCTTGCTGGCTGATTTCCAGAATGCCGGAGTGTTTGGCCAGCACGCCATGGCCTATGTGGTCGGCGTGTACCTGGTGCAATTTTTACGTTTGCGGCTGCTGCAGTTCGATCCGCTGCGCCAGACCGCCCAGATGTTTCCTATTTTGCTGCTGGTTCAGTTGCTGGTGCTGCTGATCGGCTGGCTGGCGGCCAATCCGCCGTCTGATGTGTCTGCTTTGTTGCCCGTGACGAGCAACACCGTGCTGTGGTTTGTTCTGGTGGGCGTGCTGCGGCTGTGGCATGGCAAGGGTTTGCAGGACCGGGCATGAGACGGCTGACCGCGCTGAAAAATCTGGATCGCGAGCTGGCGCACTTCCATGGACGACTGAAAGCGGCGGCGGGCTTTGTTGCCCTCCTGGCGACCGCGCTGCTGGTCCGTGGATTTTATTTGCAGATCGTGCAACACGATTACTACACCGGCCGCGCTGAGAACAATCGCATTTCGCTGGTGCCCATTTCACCCAATCGTGGACTGATTCTCGACCGCAACGGCCGCATCCTGGCGGAAAACTATTCCGCCTATACGCTGGAAGTCACCCGCGGACATATCCATAATCTTGAAGCCACGCTGATCGAGGTGGGCAAGCTGATTGACATTTCACCCGGGCAACTGCGGCGCTTTCGCCGCTTGTTGAGCGAGTCGCACGAGTTTGAAACGGTGCCGCTGAAAAGCAAGCTGACCGATGAGGAAGTGGCGATTCTGGCGGCTCACCGCTACCGGTTGCCGGGGATCGAAGTCAAGGCGCGCCTGTTCCGCAACTATCAGGCAGGACCCAGCATGGCCCACGTGGTGGGCTTCATTGGCCGCATCAATGATCGCGACCTCAAGCAGTTGCGCGAGGCCGGGCGTGAAAAGAACTATCAGGGGGGCGCGCATATCGGCAAGACCGGGCTGGAACAGAGCTATGAAACGGTGCTGCACGGCCGCACCGGCTTTGACCAGATGGAAACCGGGGCCAGCGGCCGTGCGGTGCGGATGCTGTCGCGTATCCCGCCGGTGCCGGGCAAGGATTTACGCCTGTATCTCGACCGTGATCTGCAGGAGGTGGCCGAGCACGCATTTGGCGATTATCTGGGCGGCCTGGTGGCGCTTGACCCCAACACCGGCGGGGTGCTGGCGCTGGTGAGCAAGCCCGGATTCGACCCCAACCTGTTCGTCGATGGCATTGACCCGGTAACCTGGAAGGAACTCAACGAGTCGCCCGAGCGGCCGATGGTCAACCGGGTGCTGCGCGGCATTTACCCGCCCGGCTCAACCATCAAGCCATTCATGGCGATGGCGGGGCTGGAGTTGGGGCTGCGCAAGCCTGCGGACACGATACAGGATCCGGGTTATTTCACCCTGCCGCGCAGCCGCCATCAATATCGCGACTGGAAAAAGGGCGGCCACGGCACGGTCGATCTGAACCGCTCGATTGCGCAATCGTGCGACATCTACTATTACCGGCTGGCGGTGGACATGGGCATCGACCGCATGCACGACTATCTGGCGCAGTTTGGGCTGGGCGAAAAAACCGGCATCGACCTGGAAGGCGAGTCGGCCGGCCTGTTGCCCTCGCGTGAATGGAAGCAGCGTCGCTTCAAACAGGTCTGGTATCCCGGTGAGACGGTGATCGCGGGCATCGGCCAGGGTTTCCACCTGACCACGCCGCTGCAACTGGCCGTTGCCACGTCCATGCTTGCCAATGGTGGCAAGCGGATACAGCCCCGACTGGTGCAGGCCGTGCGCGATCCGCTCACGCACGCGTGGCAAGCGCAGCCGATTGCGGAGCATACCCAGATGACGTTTGATCCACAGAATCTTGAAGCGGTGCGCGAGGGT
>JAABQE010000042.1 GCA_011391655.1 Hydrogenophilales bacterium | reverse complement strand
AAACTGTCCGAAGCCATGCTGGCCATGAAAATCGAGCACAGCCTGTCGAAGGACAAAATCCTTGAGCTGTATATCAACCAGATTTACCTTGGCCAGCGCGCTTACGGCTTTGAGGCCGCAGCACGCACTTACTTCGGCAAACCGATGCGCGAGTTGTCTCTGGCCGAATTCGCCATGCTGGCCGGACTGCCGAAAGCGCCGTCACGCTATAACCCGGTGGTGAATTTCCCTCGCGCCAAAACCCGGCAGGAATATGTGCTCAAACGGATGCACACGCTCAAGTTCATTGATGAACCAACCCGGCAGGCTGCCGTCAAGCAAAAACTGGTGATACGCCAGGAGCGCCAACGCACCAGTGTGGATGCCGATTTCGTTGCCGAAATGGTGCGCCAGGCCTTGTTCGAAAAATACGGTGAATCGATATACAGCTCGGGCTACAAGGCCGTCACCACACTGCTCAGCGCCCAGCAGGCAGCGGCCAACCGGGCGGTCTGGCAGGGGATTGCCGATTACGACCAGCGTCACGGCTATCGCGGGCCGGAAAAACAGATCCAACTCCCCCAAGGCAATGACGCGCGCGCAGAGGCGATCACCCAAGCGCTGGAAGACCTCGCGCCGGTGAGCGATATGCAGCCAGCGGTGGTCGTGAGCGCCAACCCCAAATTGATTCGCGCTCAGTTACGCGATGGCAAGCTCATCGACATTACCGGGAACTCGCTGAAGTGGGTTGCCAATTGGGCCGCAAGTAAAAAAGGGCGGAAGTTGACTGCAGGTGCGGTTATCCGGGTGCAGGCCCTAGGCAAACCTGGGCAGTGGCGACTGGTGCAACTCCCCGATGTAGAGGCCGCACTGGTTGCGCTGAACCCGAAAGACGGCGCGATTACAGCGCTGGTGGGCGGATTTGATTTCAATCGCAATAAATTCAACCACGTCACGCAGGCCTGGCGGCAGCCCGGATCAAGCTTCAAGCCTTTCATTTATTCAGCCGCGCTGGAAAAAGGCTATACCCCGGCAACCCTCATCGACAACACACCGTTGACGCTGGCCGCGGAGGAAGCAGGCGGCACCGCCTGGGAACCAAAAAACTACGACGGCAGCAGCAGCGGCCCGGTGCGGATGCGCAGTGCGCTGACCAAATCGCTCAATCTGGTGTCAGTGCGGATTCTGCAGGGGATCGGGCCGTATTACGGGCGCGACTATATACGCCGGTTTGGTTTCGACCCGGCGCGCCATCCGCCGTACCTCACCATGGCGCTGGGTGCGGGCAGTGTCACGCCACTGCAACTGGCTGCGGCTTATGGCGTGTTTGCCAACGGCGGTTTCGGCGTTAAACCCTATCTGATCGCCAAAGTGACCGACAAGGACGGCCGTCTGTTGATGCAGGCCAGCCCGCAGGTGGTCGGCGGCAAGGCGCCGCGCGTGATCGACCCACGCAACGCCTGGCTGATGACGTCGATGATGCAGGACGTGGTGCGTTATGGCACCGCCGCGCGTGCCGGCCAGTTGGGGCGCAGCGATCTGGCCGGCAAAACCGGCACCACCAACGACGCGCGCGACACCTGGTTTGCCGGCTACAACCCCGATCTGGTGGCCATATCGTGGATGGGTTACGACCAGCCGAAATCACTCGGACGCGGCGAAACCGGGGCGCAAACCTCCCTGCCGATCTGGATGAAGTTCATGGGTTCCGCGCTCAAGGGCGTACCCCAAAAAACCTGGGCCATGCCATCGGGGATTGTGACCGTACGAATCAACCCGAACACGGGCAAGCGTCTGGTGCCCGGATTGGCTGATGAGTTGATGGGGATGCTGACCGATGCGCCGGCACCCGGCATGGTCGAACATTTTTACCAGGAATTCGTGCCCGGCGATGAAGCCGTTGCTGAACCCGAAGGGGTCCCGGAGACACCGAGCGACTCCACCGACCCGGACGCGGCCGAACCAGGACTGTTTGAATGAAACATCAAGAGATGCGCCGCCGCATCGCTCATGCTGCGGCGCGCATCCTGGCTGAGAACGGTGCCCTCGATTACGGCAGCGCCAAGCGCAAGGCGGCGCGCCAGCTGGGGGTGCCCGACAGCGGCAGTTTGCCCGACAACCAGCAGGTCGAAGATGCGCTGCGCAGCTACCAGTCACTCTTTCAGGCGGACGAAACCCGGTCGCTGCTGGCCTTGCTGCGGCAAACCGCGATGGAATACATGGAACAACTGGCGGCGTTTGACCCCCATCTCACCGGCTCGGTGCTCAATGGCACGGCAGGCCCCCATGCCGATATCAACCTGCAGCTGTTTACCGACGACCAAAAAGACGTTGAGTTTTTGCTGATGCAACTCCCCACGCCCTATCAGGCCGGCGAACACCGTTCAGCCGACAACGTGGGCGTCGTCCATCCCCGCTATCTAATCAACGATCCACGCGCGCCGGTTGATCTCGTCGTGTACCCTGCTGCAGAATTACGCAACATGAAGCGACTACAGGCGGATGGCAGCCCCCGTCGCCTGCGCCTGCCCCAAGTGCGGGAGCTCACCTAAGTCGTACGCATGCCTCGATGCACCCTCATTGGCATGAAATCTGCTCATAAACACCACATAACGCAATTGAGCCCCCCACTGTGATCCGCTTTTTCCGGCACTACGTCCCCCTGAATTTACTGATGCTGCTCCTGATCGAGGCTCTGATCCTGGGGGGCGCCATCTATCTGGGTGTCAGCGCACGCTTTCTCGATTTCGGTGTCACCCCCGATGAGCTCGACCCCCTGTTTCCCAAAGCCCTGGCATTCACCACCGTCATGCTGGGCCTGATGACCGCCAGCGGCCTCTATGCGACCGAGTGGCGAGGCGGCGTTCGTGCGCTGCTGCAGCGGCTCGGCCTCAGTTTTGGCCTGGGGCTGGTGACAATGAGCGTGTTGTTTTACCTGTTTCCCATTCTGTTGCTCGGGCGCGGGGCATTCCTGTTGTCGTTTGGCCTGGCGCTATGCGGCATTCTTCTCAGCCGCGCATTATTCATTCACTGGATCCAGGTGGGTGCGCTCAAAACCCGCACCCTGGTGATTGGCACCAGCAGTCGTGCCGCGCATATCGAAGCTCTCCTGTCCAAGCTCGGCCACGCCAGCAACACGCAAATCATCGGATATTTACCCATGGGCGGGAGTCATCATTTCGTCAATCATGACCGTATCCTCGACACCCAGGAATCGCTACTCGAGCTGGCTGACCGTCTGCAAATCAGTGAAATCGTGATTGCGGTACGCGACCGTCGGGGAGGGGGCATGCCGGTTCAGGAACTCCTCCAGTGCAAGCTGCGCGGGATCCGCATCCTCGAGCTGTCGAATTTTTTCGAGCGTGAAAATGGCCATTTGCAGCTCGACTCGATGAATGCCAGCTGGATGATCCTGGCCGAAGGCTTTGACCAAGGCATGCTGCGCGACACCGTCAAGCGCCTGTTCGACCTGCTGGTCAGCACGGCCATGCTGGCCGTCAGCCTGCCCATCATGGCGGTCACCGCCGTGCTAATCAAGCTGGAAAGCCCGGGGCCCGTGCTGTACCGCCAGGAGCGTGTTGGTCAGGGCTGCCGCAACTTCACCATCCTCAAATTTCGCAGCATGTGCGTCGATGCCGAAAAGGATGGCAAGCCGCGCTGGGCAGGCCAGAATGACAGCCGCGTCACGCTCACCGGACGCTTCATCCGGCGTACCCGCATCGACGAGCTGCCGCAGATTTTCAACGTGTTTTTCGGCGACATGAGCTTCGTCGGCCCACGCCCGGAACGCCCCTATTTCGTGCAGGACCTGACCCAGAAGATCCCGTATTACGGCGTCCGTCACACCGTCAAACCCGGCATCACGGGTTGGGCGCAAGTGCGGTATCCCTACGGCGCAACCGATGAAGACGCCATGCACAAGCTGCAATACGACCTGTATTACGTCAAAAATCACAGCCTGTTCCTCGACTTCATGATCCTGTTCCAGACCGCGCAAGTCGTGTTGTGGGGCAAAGGCGTACGCTGAGCGTGCGCCCCTGAACGCGCCCATGTCCTCCATCCCGTTCATATTGGCTGCTGTCGGGT
>JAABQE010000041.1 GCA_011391655.1 Hydrogenophilales bacterium | reverse complement strand
CGTCAGCTCGAAATCGGCAAAACCGCCGCGCTCAAAAAACGCCGCTTCAAGGTTGAGGGCGTCTGCATCGTGCGCGCCGCCAATCTGGATTTGGTTCGTCTTGATAACAAAGGCTCCGCCCTTGCCAAATGCCTCGCCCCGTACCTCGCCACCCAGTTGCATAGCCTGGCTGGATTCCAGCGTCACATCGCCGCCATCGCCCGTTTCGATCGTGCCATCGGCCGCAACCCGCGCGCCGCCGCTGGCATCGAGCAGGGTATTGTTCCCCAGCGTCAACTCGCCATTTGCGGCTGTCAGCGTGATCGATCCGCCATCGACTTTCACTGCGCCAGCCGATTTTCCCGTTGCTGTGGGCAGGTCGTTCGCCCAGCCGCCGCGCGTGGACAGCACGACGCCATCTTCAACGCTCACATCCAGCGACGCAGGCATGCTATTTATCGCGTTCGTAGTGGCCGCCAGCGTAATGTCACCCGACGTTGCCTGCATGTCCGCCCTGACCGCCACGCCTGCAGCGGTGACCGCCATGCTGCCGCCGGTTGGTACGCGCAAGGCTTCGCGCACTTCAGCCGCCTGGTTGGTGAACACTGCCAGATGCGCCACCTTGTCCTTGCCCATCAAGGCCGGATTCAGTACCAGCGTATCTTTCAGCTCTTGCGCCAGGGCATCGCCAAACTGGAACCCAGCACCCAATGCAAGACCGTTACTGCCGACTTCCACGCGCTGGTTCAGCTTGTAGTCGTGGAGTTCAGAACCGCCCACAACGACAGCGTCAGTGCCCAGCGTCAGTCGCGCGCCAGCAGGCGACACCCCGGCCTCACGCTGCAATTCTCCGATCGTCGTGCGTCCCTGAATATCGGCCTGCATCACGACCGCTTTCATGCCCACCACATTCAGCGTTCCCGCGTCCTTGCCTTCGACATAACCCGGATCGAAGCGATAGCTCTGCCCCGGATCGAACACCTTCTTCACATTCCAGCGTCCAAAATCCTTCACATAGCGGGTAGCGATGCCGTCATAGCGCGTTTCGGCGCTGGCGTCGGCAATATCGACCGACTGGCCGCCACTGCTCAGCAGCGTGGTTTTCACGTTGGCAGCGGTGTATTTCACGCTGCCGCCAGACAGATCGAACACCGCGCCGCTTTCCAGTATGGTCTCGCCTTCGGACAACAGGCTCACCGTGCCCCCGGCGGTCGAGCGCTCGGCCACGCCACGCTCCAGTTTGGCCTGAAAGCTTTCCAGGCTGTCACGGGCGATCAGCGTGGACTTACCGGCATCGGAATTTGCCAACGCCCGGTTGATATCGACATAGACTTTTTCACCTTTCAGCACGCCTTGCTGGTTGACTGGTGAATCCTTCAACTCGTCGCCGCGCAACTCGACCTCCACGCCATTGCGGGCAACCGAGACGGCAACGTTTTCCAGACCGGCCACATTGATGCGCGCGCCACTGGCAATGTGAATACGCGCTGCATCGGATGCAGACTGGCCGGCCTGCCTCAGAACAAAAGGATTGCTGGGATCATCGACCGCCTTGAACTCAATCTGGGCTGCGGGTGCATCAATCACTGCTCCGCCTGCCATGCGGATGTCCTGCCCCAGCACCTTCACTTGCGACGTTTTCGCCAGACCGGCTCCAGTCGTGCCATCCAGCCCGCCCGTGTTATCAGTGATCTCGGGCAGTATCTCGGTGCGGCTGTTCTCACCCAGCTGCACCCTGCCTGCGCGCGTCGAAATGACCTTCGCAAGAGAGTAATCACTGGTAACCGTATTTCTGGTCGTGTCCTTTGCCAGCAAATAAACCGAGCCGTTGGCGATCACCGACGTCGTTGCGCGCGCGATGCCCTGCTGGTTCACCGCATAGCCCACCATGGTGACGTTGCCGCGCGGGGTGGACAAATCGCCCAGGTTGGTGACGTGGCCGAGCTTGTCGAAAGCCTCATCGCGCAGCACCACATTCTGGTTGTCGAGCAAGCCATCCCTTACACCATCCGTATCAATGCTTGGGTCATCCGGAATGGGGGTATCGAAATTTGCCAACCCCGCTGGGCTGTCCACTTCCACCAGCAGCCCGCGCACATTGTCATCTTCGCCCGCTGCCGAACGCAGATAGACCTTGGCACCCGCCGCCGCAATCACCTGGCCGTCAGCTGCTTTGACGGTGCCCTTGTTGATTACCGTGGGCGCAATCAGCATCACCCGGCCCTGCGTACCCGCCGTAATCTGCGCGCCTTCGAACACCTTGATAAAGCCGCGTGCCGCACCGCCCTCCAGATCATTTTCAAATTGAGCAGCGCCCGTTCCCGGCAAAAAGTTGTCTAGAAAACCATCCTGCATGTTGAGTGTCGACGCCGTGAAGTTGTTCACGTTCACCTGCGCCCCGCCCATGAAAGCGATGCCGTTGCTGTTGACCATGGTCAAACTGGCCTGTTGCCCTGGCGCCTGCGAAATGCTGCCCGCGATGATGCTGGGCCGATTGTCATGGATGCGGGCAAGTACCGAGAAAGCCGCACCTGGCACCAGGTTTTTTGATACAAGATTGTCCACCTGGCTAAGCTGCAGATCATGTCCGGCACTGATGTTGCCCGTCTGGAAATTGACAATCGCCTTGTTGCCCACCTGCCTCAAATAGGCCTGCGTGCCGATTGCCTGATAACTCGCCGTGGTGCCGGGCGCGGCAAAATTCGCGCTCGCCACCGGCAACTCCGCATGAACCGCACCTGTAAGCATCGCGCCGGCCAGCGCCAGCGCCGCACCACTCACGGCCTTACCCGAACCGGCCTTGCCAGATCGACGCGCAGTCTCCGCCACCGGCACCATCATGCCTAAAGTCGTGTTGAAAACCAGCCGATAGCAGTTGCGATTCATGGTGCTCTCCTGATGACGACCGGTTTGTTGGGTACCGCATGGTCGCCTGTTTTGCTTACATTAATATTGGGATGTGGATTTCACGTTACAGCGCGGGCAAAGTCACTGCCGCTCGCGCCTTACCAGGCATAGCCGAGCCTGAAATACGCCTGGCTATCGCCGCGTTCGGTGTCGCCCAGATCCTTCAACGCCACCGCCCAATCCAGCGTGCCGGACACGCCGTCCCAGCCGTTGAAGCGCAGGCCGATGCCGGTGCCGGCCAGGGTGAAATTGGCTTTCTGTGAGTCCAACGGCTGTTGCACATACACACTGCCGCCATCGACAAACGCCAGCAGACGCAAGTCGTCAAGCGCGTCGGTCAGGTGCCTGGAAAAGTTCGGGGTGCGGCCTTCCAGCGTCAGGTTGAAGCCGTCATCGCCCAGCGCGGCGGCTTCCAGATAACCGCGCACGGTGTTCACGCCGCCGATGAGGAACTGCTCGTTGGAGACCAGCGGCCGCGAAGCCAGTTGCCAGCCGCCGCGCACCGCCAGCTGCCAATCGCTGGCCCAGGTTTCCTCGTGCGAGAACACGCCGCGCAGGTAGGCATAGCTAGCCCGCCCTTCAAAGCGCTTGTCGGCAAACTCCTGCTCGTCATCCACCGTTCCGCGGAAGTTGAAATTGAAGGCGACGCCGAATTTGCTGACCCGACCCTGCCCCACCACGCCCTGCCCCAGCCAGGTGCCATCCCAGCCGAGGGTGAACGGCATGTAGGTGATCGGCGTCTCAAACCCACCGCCATCCACCAGCGCGACGGTTTGATCGACGCTTTTGTAATCGACCCCCAGTGTTGCGGTGTGGAAGAAATCCTCACGCCCACGCAGCGGCAGGATGTAGCGTGCGCCTGCGATTTCGCCGTTGCCGACTACATTCAGCGTGCCCACCGCGGCCACGTCGGAATCCGATTTCACGGCGTAAAACGCCAGGTAATTGCCGGAGTCCAGCGGCACGGTGTAGTTGAGAGCAAACACCCGGCTCTCATCGGGCGCCTCCGGCGCGGTCTGAAAGGTCAGCCCCAGCCCATGCTGCTTCTGCCACAGGTTGTCCCAGCGCAGACTCGCCTCCAGCCGCGTCGGCGAGGTGTCCTGGCTGTAATAGTTGTTGACGTCGACGTTGCCGTGGAACGGCAGTTGATCCTGTACTTTCAGATCGATTTCCACTGTGCCCGGCGTCACGCCGGGG
>JAABQE010000040.1 GCA_011391655.1 Hydrogenophilales bacterium | reverse complement strand
GTGACCGGCTGGGCGATCGGAGAAGATTCCCCCACTGCCAACGGCCACGATGCCATGGCCCTGTACGACAAACTGGAGAAGGTGATCCTGCCGCTTTGGTATGACGACCGCCCCGGCTGGATCAGCGTCATGAAAGGCGCCATCAGCAAGAACGCCGCCTATTTCAACAGCCACCGCATGATGCGTCGCTACGCCACAGAAGCCTATTTGAGATAAGCGCCACGGCGAAAGACGGGTCAGCTTCAGCCCGTCAAAACTCGTTGCGGATACGCTTGTAGCCCTTCACCAGTTCGTGGTTGGCCTGCGCCACGCTTTCCGAGAATCCGGTGACATCGGGGGTGACGCGCTCGATGCGCGCCAGTTCCTCATCGGAGTGGATGTTGCAGGTGGACGGAATGTAGAAGCCGTCGGGTACGCTGCAGCCTTCGACCACCGAGTTGTGGCGCACCACCGAACCTTCGCCCACCACGCAGTTGAACAGCACGGAGTTAAAGCCGATGAATACGCGGTTGCCCACCTTGCAGGGGCCGTGGACGATGGAGCGGTGGGCGATCGAGGTGTACTCGCCGATCTCGACCCGTCCGCCTGCCTTGGAGTGGATGACCACGCCGTCCTGGATGTTCGAGTGCGCGCCGATGACAATCGGTTCCATGTGGCCGTTTTCATCGACCTCGTCGGCGCGAATCACCGCGTAGGGGCCGATGAAGACATTCTCGCCAATGATGATGTGGCCACAGATGATGGCGGTGGGATCGACAAAGGCGGTCTCGTGCACGACCGGCAGGTCGCCTCGTGGGTTGCGGCGAATCATGTGAATTCCTCTTGATGCGTTGTTGGAAAAACCCTTGGCGGATGTAGCCCAAGGCAAGCCCCTGTATAGAAACAGGGCTCAAGCAAGAACAGGCGAACTCCGCTCAGGCATGCCCCTGCGCTTGCGGATAGAAAAATCCAGCCAGGCGCGCAAAGGCATTGTCGCGGTCGATCCGCATCAGCTCCGGGCCATCCTGGTTCGTGCGGGCGGGCAGCATGCGGCGTGTCCGCCCATCACACACGACCAGGTCGGGGTTCCATCTGCGGATCAGGGCGGACAGGGCGGCGCGCGGCTCGCCCCAGATCACGGTTGCCTGTGCCTGGTCCAGGCCGTGCCGCATCAGGTCGTGCTCAAGCCGTTTTTGCTCCGCCGGGGCGAGGCGGGCGGCGCGCTCGCTGGGTAGATTGCCGGCTGGGCCGTCCGGTTCGAAACCCGAGCGGGTGTCCAGCACGCTTACCACCAGCAGATCGACATTGCCTGACGCGGCGATCTCGCTGGCGCGGCGCAGCAGGGCTGAGCCGCTATGGCCGTGGGTGAAGGGAACCAGAATGCGTTGACGGGTTTTCATGGCTGGACTCCTGCAGGAATAAAGGGGTGGGGATGACTGGACGTCTCGACCCGCACCGGCGCGCATTCGCGGAACACACGTGAGCTGCAGGTGCGGCAGACATCGCGGTCCAGATGCCGGTAGATTTCGGCGATGGCGTCGGTCTTGGAATCGAACAGGTTGGCGCCGCCGATCACTTTCAGCGCGCCGCTTTCGGCCAGCTGTTCCTGCACCGTGTCCTTGATGCCGATCAGGTAAAGCCCGCCGCCTGCCGCGCGCCGCCGCCGCGCCTCGTCGGCGAGCGCCTCGGCGCCGGCCATGTCAATGAAGTTGATGCCGTGCGCGATGATCGCCACGTGTTTCTGCTCGGGCCGCGCCACATCCAGCGCGGACAGCTTTTCGCGTACATGCGCGGTGGCGCCGAAGAACAGCGAGCCGTCGATGCGCACGAAGCGCAGTTGCGGGCATTGCGGCGCGTGGTCGGCATCGGTGAACTTGCGTTTCTTGCTGTGCGGGTTGGGTGCGCGCTCCCGTACCTGAGGTTTGGAGGTGCGCGCCAGATACAGCGACAGCGACATCAGCACGCCGATGATGATGGCTTCCTCCAGTGTCAGGAACAGCGTGGACGCGAAGGTGGCGGTCATGATGGCCAGTTCGGAGCGGTTGGTCTTCACCGTGTGGATGATTTCCTTGAAGTCGATCAGGCCCCAGGCCACCAGGAACAGGATGCCGGCCATGGCGGCGTTGGGCAGGAAACGCGCCCACGGCGCCACCAGCAGCACCACCAGCAACAGGAATGCGCCCGCCATCATCGCCGCCAGCGGCGTCTTGGCGCCGGCCGCGTAGTTGACGCCGCTGCGGTTGAACGAGCCGGTGGCGACGTAGCCCGAGAAGAACGCGCCGGCGAGGTTCGACATGCCCTGGCCGATGAATTCCTGGTTGCCGTCGACGTGCTGGCCGGAACGCGCCGCCAGCGCACGCGCGATCGACACCGCTTCGGTCAGCGCCAGCAGCGTCACCGCTATCACCCCGGACGCCACGGCGCGGATACTCTCGCCGTCCAGCGCCGGCGCCGACAGCGGCGGCAGGCTCGCCGGAAGCGCGCCCACCGTGGCCATCTGCAGGCCCTGCCAGTAGCTCAGCGCGGCCGCCGCGGCCGAACCGCCCAGCATGGCCACGATCATGTAGGGCCACTTCGGCAGGTAGCGCTTCACCGCGATGCCCAGCAAAAGCGTCAGGACGGCCACCGCCATCACGCCCGGCTGCACCTGGTCGAACTGGCTGAACAGGGTGCTCCAGGTGTCGCTGAACGACGTTCCGCGCGCAATCTCGAGGCCGAAGAAATGCTTTACTTGATTGGTGGCGATGAGGATCGCCGCACCGGCGGTGAAGCCGGTCACCACCGAATGCGAGATGAAGTTGACCAGCGTGCCCATGCGCGCCAGCCCCATCACCAGCTGGATCACCCCCACCAGAAACGTCAGCGTCAGCGCCAGGCTCACGTACTGCGCCGTGCCCGGCTCGGCATGCGGGGAGAGCACCGAGAACAGCACGATCGAGGCCGCCGTGGTCGGTCCCGACACCAGATGCCAGGAGGAACCAAACAGCGCCGCGATGATGGCCGGGATCATCCCGGCATACAGCCCGTATTCCGGCGGCATGCCGGCGATGGTGGCAAACGCCACCCCCTGCGGTAGCGCAACCAGCGCTCCGGTGAGCCCGGCGATCAGGTCATCGCGCAGGCTCTGCTTGTTGACGCGATTGCGCCAGCGCAGAAACGGCAGAAACCGCGGCCAGTCGAGGTGGAGGGGAGGAATGCCGAGGCGAGCAAGTGGGGTAGTCATCGCAGGAAAAATCCGACCGTTAGGAGATGGTCGAATGCTAGCGATGCGGGTGTTAACGCATGGTTAAGTGGGGGGCAAGATGGTGTTAAGACGGAATTGATAAAAGCGAGCCGCTTCCTGGCAGCCAGAGTGAGACCGCAGCGTGGGTTTGTTTAGCCTGTATCGCTTTGGCACGGATGCCACGAAAGATAGTATTTATATTATTCAAATGTTGAATATATATAATATATAGATTATTCTTTATGAAGAGTTAAATAACATATTGATTATTAAATATGCACCCAGAAGATCGTGAAGCCGCCCGCCGTCAGCTCGACAAACGCTTGAGCCTGCTCAATGCCGACGCCTTGGCGCGTCCGCCGCGCGGCTGGGTCAAGGCCATCCGCGAAGCGCTCGGCATGACCACTGCCCAGCTCGCAAAACGCCTCGGCGTCAGCCAGCCGCGCGTGGTCGGCATCGAGCAAGCCGAAGCGAAAAGCACGATCACCCTGGACAGCCTCGAACGCGCAGCCCACGCGCTGGATTGCCGCTTGGTTTATGTCCTGGTGCCCCGTAAACCACTCGATGTGCTGGTGGAAGAACGTGCGGCCCGCCTCGCCGACAAACAGATGGTTTCCACGCGCCACACTATGGCGCTTGAAGCGCAGGCGATGGACACCGGCGACGACGACGAACAGCGCAAGCGGCTCATCCGGAGGCTGATCGAACAGTCGGGTTCCAGGCTGTGGGACGACGCATGAGCGATCCGCTGCTGGAAGAAGATGACGCATCCACCCCGCTGACCGTCGAAGAGCGGGAAGGTTTGATCCCGTCCTATGTCACCCTGCGCCGCGAACTGAACGAAGCGGAACAGGCGAACATCCTGGAAGCCGAGCAATGGGCGTTCGCGCGAACGCGCAACG
>JAABQE010000039.1 GCA_011391655.1 Hydrogenophilales bacterium | reverse complement strand
TCTTTCCCAAGTGGACTGCGGGCGCAGCGACCGAACTGCAAGCACGTTCGAAGGCACAGACCTTCATGTTCCTGGCGCAGAATGCCTTCAATTACAGCCTGATTGGCGCCGAGGGATTTCGGGTCGGAACGGCGCTGATCGAGCAAGCGGCCTGTTACGACTTTCAGTACAGCCAGCTTGACGAGGCCATTGCCGTATTCGACCGTCTGGCTGCGACGCCTGCTTTGGACCGACCCGGAAACTGAGATGCGCGCCCCGACAGATCTGGTCTCGCTGGTGTTTCGCAATCCCGATGCGGTCCGCCGTTTTTCCATGGACGACTGGGATATGTTGATCCGCCAGGCTCGCCAGGCCGGTCTGATTGGACGCATGCATCCTCTGCTGCTGCAAAAAGGGCTGGCCGATATGATCCCGTCTGCAGCCCGCTGGCACTTTGAGGCGGCCTCCGCCCTGGCGGACAAGCAGCAGATTGCGGTGCGCTGGGAAGTCGGTCAGATACGCGCGGCACTGGCCGGACTCAATATTCCGCTGATCGTGCTCAAGGGCGCAGCGTATGTGATAGCCGACCTGCCCGCCGCACGCGGGCGCCTGTTCAACGACATCGACATTCTGGTGCCGCGCAACCAACTGCCTGCGGTCGAGTCCGCGCTGATGCTCGCCGGCTGGCATGCGGTCTGCCTCTCGGACTACGACCAGCGCTATTACCGGCGCTGGATGCATGAGTTGCCCCCGCTTCAGCATGTGCGCCGCGCCACGGTCATCGACGTGCACCATGCGATCCTGCCCGACACCGCGCGCTACCACCCGGATTCGGCCAAGCTGTGCAGCCGTGCCGTCGCAGTGGAAGGCCTGCCGGGAATCCGCGTGCTGGCGCCGGAAGACCGCATCCTGCATTCGGCCACGCATCTGTTCCACGACGGCGAGCTGCCACATGGCCTTCGCGACCTGACCGACCTTGATCTGCTGTTACGCGACGCAGGCGCGGACCGCGATTTCTGGCTGCGTCTCACCACGCGCGCCGACGAACTGCAACTCAGCCGTTCGCTGTTTTATGCCCTGCGCTACCTGCGTCATTTTCTCGATACGCCGGTGCCCGACAGCGTGATGACCACCCTCGACGCCACCGCACCCAATCGTGTCACGCTCGCACTGATGGACCGCATCTTTACCCGCGTGCTCGCCCCCGACCATGCAAGCTGTGCGGATGCGTTCACCTCCGCCGCGCGCCTGGCTGCTTTCGTGCGTGCCCACTGGCTGCGGATGCCCGTGCATCTGCTGGTTCCCCACCTGTTCCACAAGGCCTTCATCAGCCCCTATCAACGCACCCCAAAAGCGGCTTGACGCGAGCCGCGGCGTGCGTATAATTCCCGAGTATTCCAGTCAAGTATTATTCAGGAGCCCCGAAATGACCGCGCTAGACCGCATTCGTGACCAAGTCACCAACAACACCGTCGTGCTTTACATGAAGGGCACGCCCCAGTTTCCGCAGTGCGGCTTTTCTTCGCGCGCGGCGCAAGTGCTGCAAGCTTGCGGCGTGAAGGATTTTCTGGCCGTGAACGTGCTGGCCGATCCGGAAATTTTCGAGAACCTGAAGTACTACGCGAACTGGCCGACCTTCCCTCAACTCTACGTCAAGGGCGAACTGATTGGCGGCAGCGACATCATGATCGAGATGTACCAGAAGGGTGAAATCCAGAAGTTGCTGGAAGAAGCCCAGGCCGCCTGAGCCTTCTCAGCGGACGCAAAAAAGCCGACTTGAAGTCGGCTTTTTTGCTTCTGCTTCACGCGCCTAAACAAACGCTCACTTGGATTCATCGGCCTCCGGCACGGCATCCATTCCCAGTTCGTGAATCTTGCGCGTCAAGGTATTTCGCCCCCAGCCCAGGAGATGCGCAGCCTCGATGCGACGCCCGCCGGTGTGGCGCAGCGCCACTTCGATCAACGTCTTTTCGTAAGCCTGAGTCAGTTCGTCGAGTATCGCCGCCTCGCCACGCGACAGCCGCGCACTCGCCTCGGCGGCCAGACTCTGCAACCAGTCTCCTGATTGCGCCACGACGTTGCCCTGCATCAGGTCGGACGGCAAGTCCCCCACCTCGACCACCTGGCCCGGCGCCATCACGGTCAGGTAATGGCAGACGTTTTCAAGCTGGCGCACGTTGCCGCTCCACGGCAGGTTGACCAGGGTCTTCATCGCGGCCTCCGACACGCCCTTGGCCTCCATCCCCAGTTCGCGTGCGCTTTTCTGCATGAAATGGCGCACCAGCAAGGGAATGTCCTCGCGCCGCTCGCGCAGCGCCGGCAAGCGTAAGCGAATGACGTTGAGGCGATGGAACAGGTCCTCTCGGAACAGGCCTTCGCGCACTCGCACTTCCAGATCCTGGTGGGTGGCGGCAATCACCCGCACGTTGACCTTGATCGGTGTATGCCCGCCGACGCGATAGAACTGGCCGTCCGACAGCACGCGCAGCAAACGCGTCTGCAATTCGGACGGCATGTCGCCGATCTCGTCGAGGAAGAGTGTGCCGCCATCGGCCTGCTCGAAGCGGCCGCGCCGCTGGGCGGCAGCACCCGTAAAGGCGCCGCGCTCGTGGCCGAACAGTTCGGATTCCAGCAGGTCCTTCGGTATGGCTGCGGTGTTCAACGCGATGAACGGCCCGCCGGCGCGCGGGCTGTGGCGGTGCAGGGCACGCGCGACCAACTCCTTGCCGCTGCCTGATTCGCCGGTGATCAGCACGGTGGCGTGCGACTGGCTAAGCCTGCCGATGGCGCGGAACACTTCCTGCATCGCCGGTGCCTGGCCGAGCATCTCGGTCATCGGCGCCTCGCTCGGCGCAGGGGTGTCGCGGCTGGCGCTTTCGGCCAGCGCGCGACGCACCAGTTCCAGCGCCTGATCGACGTCGAACGGCTTGGGCAGGTATTCGAACGCGCCGCCCTGGAAGGCCGCCACCGCGCTATCGAGGTCGGAATACGCGGTCATGATGATGACCGGCACCTTGGGCAACCTTTCCTTGAGCGCCTGCAGCAACTCCAGCCCGGAAACGCCCGGCATGCGGATATCGGACAGCACCACGCTGGGCTCGCCGCGCTCCAGTTCGCGCAGCGCGTCGCTCGCCGAACTGAAGGTCATGCACGGAATGTCCTCCCGCAGCAGCGCCTTTTCGAGCACCCAGCGGATGGAGCGGTCGTCGTCGATGATCCAGACACAGCTTGGTTTCAGCATGGTATTCAGACAGGTAAGGGAAGAAATATGGAAAACACGGTGTGGCCCGGGCGGCTTTCGCAGTCGATGGTGCCGTGGTTTTGCGCCACCAGGGTTTGCGAGACAGCAAGCCCGAGCCCGCTGCCGCCTTCGCGTCCGGACACCAGCGGATAGAAAATCTGCTCGCGGATATCCTCGGGGATGCCGGGACCGTTGTCGATGATCTCGACCCGCAGGCCCAGCCGGTAGCGGCGGCTTTCGAGCGTGATCTGCCGCGCCACCCGGGTCTTGAAGATGATCTCGCCCTGGCCATGCATGGCCTGCACCGCATTGCGCGCGATGTTCAGGGCGGCCTGAATCAGCTGCTCGGCGTCGGCGCGAATTTCCGGCAGGCTGATGTCGTAATCGCGCCGCAGCGTCACGCTGGGTGTTTCGGCCAGAATCAGGCTGCGAACGCGTTCCAGCACTTCGTGAATATTCACCGCACCAAAACGGGGCGTTCGGTGCGGCGTCAGCAGCCGCTCCATCAGCGACTGCAGACGATCGGATTCCTTGATGATGACCTGGGTGTATTCACGCAGGCTTTCGCGCGGCAGTTCGTGCTCCAGCAATTGCGCGGCGCCGCGAATGCCGCCGAGCGGATTCTTGATTTCGTGTGCCAGATTGCGCAAGAGTTCGCGATTGGCCTCCTGCTGCAGGCGCGCCTGCTCAAGCCGGGCAATGCGCAACTGCGGATCGACTGCGCGCATTTCGATCAGCACCGCATGCGCCGGTTGCTCCAGCGGTGTGATGCTGCAGCCGAGGCGTATCGGCGGATGCGTTCCGACAGCCACCTCGAGTTCGTATTCGATGACGGTTTCCTGCTCGCTGCGCGCAGTTCGAATCGCCGCCAGCAACTCGAGGCTGCGTTCAAACG
>JAABQE010000038.1 GCA_011391655.1 Hydrogenophilales bacterium | reverse complement strand
AGCGCATCAAAAGCCTGGGGTCGGACGGCAGGGTGGCAGTGCTCACGACGGACTCCGGATAACAGCGCGCCGGGATACTAATACCCCAGTAATTCAGTCAAGAATCAAGATCGGGTTTTCATTCACGCATGCCGTACGAAGAGCGAATTTTTATTTAAAAACAATAACAAACACGCCAATAAATATTAGAAGAAATCAATTTAAAGAGGGTAGTGGGGGGCACTGGTATCTGCAATCGGCTTTTGCGTTTGAGCAGCAGGATGGCCCCTTGTTCGGCCACACCGCCGGTCGACTACTGGTAAATCGCGCGCTGCAGCGTCTGGATGAGCGCCTGCCCAGTTGTGGCCATCGAGCCGCCCGCCCCCACTGAACGGCAGTCCGTGACCGCCATCCCTGCGTAGCCGCACGGATTGATGGCCGCAAACGGACTCAGATCCATGTCCACATTCAAGGACAGGCCGTGATAGGTGCAACCGTGTTTGACGCGCAGGCCCAGTGCGGCGATTTTTGCGCCATTGACATAGACGCCAGGCGCGCCAGTCTGCCGTGCTGCCGTGACCCCTTGCGCGGCCAATAGATCAATCACCGCCTGCTCCATGCGCGTCACCAGCTCGCGAATACCGATCCCCCGGCGGCGCAAGTCGACCAGCACATAAGCGACCACCTGCCCGGGGCCGTGGAAGGTAATTTGCCCCCCGCGATCGATGGGAATGACGGGAATCTCGGTGGCCGCAATCAAGTGTTCGGGTTTGCCCGCCTGACCCTGGGTATACACCGGCGGATGTTCCAGCACCCAGATTTCATCGGGCGTATCGGCCTGCCGCGCGGCGGTAAACGCCTGCATGGCGCGCCAAACCGGTTCGTACTCGACTCGACCCAGTTGGCGGATGATGGCCTGCTCTCCGCCCATCGCATCAGCGCTCACCCTCAAAGCGCCATTTTCACCCAGGGGTGGGCGGTGATGTCGCGATACAACGCATCCAGCTGGGCTTTTGAGGTGGCGCGCACGGTGCACGTGACGCTCAAATAATTGCCCTTGCTAGATACCCGCATCTCGACCGTTTCGGACTGGAAATCAGGCGCATGGCGCTGCACCAGTTCGACCATGGCTTGCGCAAAATCGTCACGGCGCTCGCCCATGATCTTGACCGGAAAGTCGGTCGGAAATTCCAGTAAGGTGGTTTCGTCGCTCATGCGCGCATGACCTGTTGTTTGAAATCCTGATACAGCGCGTCCATCTGTCTCGCCAGCGGCCCCGGCACGCCCGCGCCGACTGGCGCGCCATCCAGTTTTACAATCGGCATGATTTCCTTGGTGGATGACGTCATCCACAACTCGTCCGCGCTGCGCAATTCCGCTTCGCTGATTGCCCGCAGTTCATTAGGGATGCCATGCGCTGCCGCGAGTTCCAGCACCACGTCGTAGGTGATGCCCGTGAGAATCAGATGGGAGGGCGGGGGCGCCAGCAACACACCATTTTTAACCACAAAAACATTGCTCGCCGCGCCTTCGCTCAGAAAGCCATCACGCAGCATCACGGTCTCGGCACAGCCGGAATCGACGGCCTGCTGCCGCGCCAGCACATTGGCGAGCAGGGAGATCGCCTTGATATCGCAGCGCCCCCAACGGATGTCCGGCGCAGTGATGGCGCACACGCCCGCCGCCTTCTGCGAGGCGGTCGCGCTCACCAGCGGCTGCGCGAACATGAACACGGTCGGTGCCACGCCCAGAGGGAATGCATGGTCGCGCGGCGCCACCCCGCGTGTGATCTGCAGGTAAACCGACTGGTCGTCGAATGCCTGCAACGCGATCAGTTGCTCGATCCGTTCGCGCCACTGCGCGACGCCATGCGGATTGGCCAGATGGATGCCATCCAGGCTGCCCTGCAGGCGGCGCAGGTGTTCCTCCAGGCGGAAGGGCTTGCGGGAATACACCGGAACCAGTTCGTACACGCCATCGCCAAAAACGAAACCACGATCCAGCACCGACACCTTCGCTTCGGTCAGCGGCATGAACTGGCCGTTCAAGTACACACTCATTGTTTAACGCTCATTATTTAAACAGCAGCCGGAATGAATCCCAGCCACGCCCAAAAATGCCGGACACACCCACATCGTGCAACGCGAGCAGCGCGTAATCACCTAATAGCTGGCCGTCGAGCGTCAAGCGCAAGGTTCCCATGCGCTGCCCCTTGCGCACGGGTGCCAGCATCGGCTGCTGGGTAATGACCTGCGCCTTGACGCGCGCAGCACTGTCCTGCGGAACCAGTAAATAAAAGTCCTGCGCAAAACCAAGCTCCACCGAGGTGCGCTCGCCACGGTAGAGCTCGGCCACCTTGACCGGTTGCCGGGCGCGATACAGCAACACGCTGTCGAAATTCTCAAACCCGTAGTTCAGCAGCTTCAGCGCATCCCGGGTGCGCTGTGCATCGGTCCGCTCGCCCAGCATCACTGCGATGCGTCGCTGGTCGCCACGCTGCGCCGAGGTGACGGCACAATAGCCAGCCTGCGCGGTGCGTCCGACCTTCAGGCCATTCACCGTGCTGTCGCGCCAGAGCAGACGATTGGCGTTGTAATACGTGACGCCTTTGAAGACGAGTTCCTTCTGCGTGAAAAAAACCTGGCGATCCGGAAAATCACGCACCAGCGCCCGCCCGAGTATCGCCAGATCACGCGCGCTCGACTCATGGCCTGGCTCGGTCAAGCCGGTGGCGTTCATGAACCGGGTTTTATTCATGCCCAGGCGCTGGGCTTCACGATTCATGCGATTAACAAACGCCGCTTCGCTGCCGTCAGCTGCCGTCACCAGGGCGAGCGTGGCGTCGCTGGCCGATTGCACCAGCATCGCCTGCAGCAGGGTATCGACGCTGATCTGTTCACCCGCCTTGAGAAACACGCGCGCACCGTCGGCCTGCTCGGCGACGGCCGGCACGCTAATCCGTTCCCCCAGGCTCAACTTGTTTTTCTGGATATCCCCCAGCAACACATAGGCCGTCATCAACTGGGTCAGCGAGGCAGGGGCCAGCGGCAAATCGGCCTGATGCGCAGCCAGCTCGCGCCCGGTGGCCTGGTCGATCACCACCCAGGCACGCGCGGTCACCCCGGCAGGGACGGCCCACGCCGTGATCGCGAAACACAGCCCGATCAATCCCAGGCAGAATCGTTGCATCACCATCGCTGGTTCAATCCTGTCTGACCAGAACGGCATTCATGGCGAGGCGTTCCTGCACCCGGGTGCGCTCCGCCTGCGCGGCATCATCGCTGAGATACGGTCCAACCTGCACGCGATGCAGTTTGCCGTTCAGCACGATGCGCGTCTGGTTGCTATCGAGTTCGAGTTCGCGCGTGAGGCGGGTCAGCAATTGCTGGGCATTGCCGGAGCTTGAAAAAGCGCCCACCTGCAGGTAAATACCTTGCTGGATCGCTTCGCCCGTCGTGTCATAAGAAGCGTCGAGGCTTTCCACCCGTACCCGGGTACTGCCATTGCCGATGTAGCCCAGCTTGCTCGCGGCAACATACGACAGGTCGATGATGCGCTTGCGGTGAAACGGCCCACGGTCATTGATCCGCACCACCACGCTTTTACCGTTGGCAAGCGAGGTGACCCGCACATAGCTCGGGATCGGCAAGGTCGGATGCGCAGCAGTCATGGCGTACATGTCGTAACGCTCGCCCGACGCGGTTTTGCGGCCATGAAACCGTTTTCCATACCAGGATGCCATGCCTTCTTCGCTGTGCGCGCGGCGTTCAGTCTGCGGCACATAGCTGCTGCCCAATACGCCGTAGGGGCGGTTGGCGTAGCGGTGCAGCGGCTCGGCGCGCGGCACCGCGTCAGGAATGGCGGCAAGATCAGGCGGCGGGTTGGCATCGGGGCCATCGTCAAGGTAATAGCCGCCACTTTTTGCGCTCTTGGTAGAGGCAACGGGTTTCTCGGTAACGGTCGGACTGCTGCTACACCCGGCCAGTGCCAACGTGATCGCGACCACACCCAAAATCAGGTTCGTTTTCATATGCTCATTTTACCGCGTCACGTTTTATTGAGCTGGCGATGCGTCGCCACGCTCATGACGATGCCCATGCCCAACAGCAGGGTCACAAATGCGGTGCCGCCATAGCTCATCA
>JAABQE010000037.1 GCA_011391655.1 Hydrogenophilales bacterium | reverse complement strand
GGTGACTTTCCGCCAGAGCGGATATTGTCAGCGATCCGCGACATGAACAATCGCTTCCCGACTTTGAACGTCGATCTGATTTTCAATCTGCCCGGCCAGACTTCAGAGGGAGTTCTGGATGATCTCGAGCGGGTGCTGGCGACGGGGGTGCGTCAGGTGACGACCTATCCATTGATGAGTTCGCCCAAGGTTTCGCGCGATATGCGGCAGCAGTTCGGTGGCAGTGTTCCTTCGCAGGAATATGCGATGTTTTGCCGGATTGAGGAATGCATGCGCGCGCATGGCATGCGGGCCTCATCGCCGTGGTGTTACTCCCGCAGTGAGTTGGGAATGATCGACGAATACATTGTCGACTCTCCGGAATACGTTGGGCTTGGATCGGGAGCCTTCAGCCTCTTGGATAGCCAGCTTTACGTGAACACCTTCTCGGTGGCCCGCTACGTGGAATTGCTGGGCGAAGGACGGATGTCCGTCGAGAGGATGCGGGGGTTCAAGCCGTGGGAAATGATGCACTACCGGCTGATGATGGGGCTTTTCGGGCTCAGCTTGGATCCGTCGGTGGTGACGTCGGTGGCTTCGGCATGGGGGCGCATGCTTTTGCGCTCGGAGTTGCTGCTGCTCCGCATGGCGGGAGCGTTCGAGTCCGGGGGGGTGGATCGCGACGCATTGAGCCACAGCGGTCGCTATTTGTCGTTGGTCATGATGCGCGAATTTTTCGCTGGCATGAATCAGGTGCGCGATGAGGCGCGGGCCCGCTTGCCGGCATGGCAGCGCTGTGAAACGTGTCTCTGATTCAAGACTCCTGTGGCCGTTTCGGGCAGAGTCGATTGAGGACGAAGTAACAGACGGCGGCGGTGATCGCCAGGGCGATCAGGGGCACAAGGCCGGAGCGCAGGCTGTCACCGACGCCCCAGGGTTTCAGCCAGTGGTGCTTGGTTTGGTAAAAAAGCAGTCCGTAGGTTTTAAAGGCCAGCACCCATCCCGCGTGCAGGCCAATCGGGAACCACAGGGAATTGGTGCGCAGGCGCGCCCAGCAGAGGATGAGGCCGACGACGGTGAGTGTCGCGAAGTCGGTCACGAAGAACAACGGATCCGCGAAATGCGCCAAGGTTTTCCCTAACAGCTTGAAGCCGGCCAGGACGTGGGTGGGGTCGCTGTTGAAGTCCGGCGGATTGAGAAAGTGGAGGAAGGCAAACAGCAGGGTGCTGGCGATGCAGGCGTTGATCGGCTTGGCGGTGCGCAGCCAGAGGCCGAGCAAGAGGCCGCGAAAGACCCACTCTTCGATGAAGGACGCCATGAGGGCAGGCACGAGGGCCTTCTTGATGATGCGGGACATGGTGGCGGGGACGTGTCTCTCCGAATAGGCGCCGGCGAGCTCAAGTGCCATGCCGGCGAGCCAGAGGATGCCGCCGGCAATGATGCAGGCGGTGAGCAGATGGATGATGGCATTTTTGGCCCCGATGGGTGTCGTGCGGGTGATTCCCTGTGCATCGCTTTGGCGGCTGATGTTCCTGATGCGACGGATCAGGACAGGCAGCAGGCAGAGGGCGGAAAACAACATCGCGCGGTTGTAGTAGCGGCCGAGTTGGGCGCGGCGGCAGGAACCCGCGAGCCATTCCCAAAATGCCGACAGCTCGTTATTGGCGGCGTAGGTGGCGAATTGTTTGCCGCCGCTATAGAACCATGGTGCAAGGACCGCGGCAATAATGAGTGAACTGAATGCCCAGAGGACAATCGCCCCGACTTCGCTTTGAATAAACCGTTTCAATGGGGCTCATATAGAACGCCTCAGCGATGCTTGTCCAGAATAGGCTTTAGGCGCCACCTTTGGATTTCAGTTTGCGTATCAGGCCGTATTTGGGGCTGAAGGCAAAGGCGGCGAGAAACAGGGCCCCGAGGGTCAGCACGATGGTGGGGCCCTGTTCGATGTTGAGCCACCAGCCGACGAGAACGGCGAAGCCGGAGCCGAGGCCGCCTAACAGCGCGCCGCCCCAGAATAGCTTGTTGGTGGAGTCGGTGAGCAGGTAAATCGTCGCGGCGGGGGTGACCAGCAAGCCGATGGCGAGCATGCAGCCGACGGCTTGGAGGGACGAGATCAGGATGACGATCAGTAGCGCGAGCAGCAGGTAGTTGAGGGCGCGGATCGGCACGCCGAGGGTTGCGGCGACTTCTGCGTCGAAGAGGGTCATGAGCAGCGGGCGGTGCAGGGCCGTCAGGGTCGCCAGCGAGATGAAAGAGATCCAGAACGTCGTCCACAGGTCGTTGTCGCGCAGGCCCATGATGTTGCCAAACAGCCATTCCTCCATTTGTTGGGAGACGTTGAGCCGGCGCAGCAGGATGATGCCGCCGCTGAAGGCCGCGGTGTAAAGGATGGCCAGCACGGATTCCTGATCGAGTCGTGAACCCCGCGCGACGGCGAGCGAGCCGAGGCCGATGAGCAGGGCTGCAAACAGCGCGCCGAGGAACGCGCTCCAGTCGTGGAGTCCGACAAAGAGAATGGCGACTGCGATGCCGGGCAGCAGGGCGTGGGAGAGTGATCCGACCTTGAGAGCGGATTTTTTCAGCACCACAAAAGCGCTGGCGTAGCCGTTGGTGACGCCGATGAGAATGGCAGCAATCAACGCACGTTGGTTGAAGCTGTGCTGTAGCGGCTCGATTAACCAATCGATCATATCGTCTCCTTTCTGCGCAGGTCGCTTTGGCCGAAGGCGGCCTGGATGTTGGCTTCGGTAAACACCTCGGCTACCGGGCCGAAGGCAATTGCGCCGCGGTTGAGCAGCAGGACTTCGTCGAAAATCTCCTCCACGGTTTCCAGTGCGTGGTGGGAGGCCATCACCAAGCGTCCTTCGCCAGCAAGCGTGCGCAGCAGAGCGGCGAGGTCGAGGCGCGAGGTGCGGTCGAGGCCGGTGAAGGGTTCGTCGAGCAACAACGCGTGTGCTTCCTGCGCCAGTGCGCGGGCGAGGAAAACCCGTTGCTGTTGGCCGCCGCTGAGTTCGCTGATCTGGCGGTTCTCCAGAGCATCGAGTTTCATCGCCGCCATCGCGCGGTCGATCGCATCGTTGTCATTTTGTGAAAACGGCTTCCACCAACCGGTTTGCGGGTAGCGACCCATGCTGACCACACCGCGCACCGTGATGGGGAATTTCCAATCGACCTCCTCGCGTTGCGGGAGGTAGGCGATTTCGCGGCTCCAGCGCGCGACGCGGGTGCCGCGCCAGAAGATCCGGCCTTGTTGGGCCGGCAGCAGGCCGGCGATGGTTTTGAGCAGGGTGCTCTTGCCGGCGCCGTTGGGGCCGACGAGCGCGATGCAGGAACCGCAGGAGGTCGCGAGTGAAATGTCGTCAAGGGCCAGCAGGTCACGATAGCTGACGCGCAGGTTCTCCACCCGCAACTCATGGTGCTGGTGGTGATGCGCGCAGCATTCGTGGGGGTGGGTGGGCATGGTGTCTAACCGTTTGGCCAGGTGAAGGTGAGAAGCTCGCGGGCCGTGTTGCTGCCGATCAGGTATCGGGTCGACTGTTCAAGTCCGTCGGGCGCGATGCTGAGGAAGGCTGCGCTTTCGGCTGATGGCTCGGTCCACTCGACCTGGAGGATGAGTTCCAAGCGATGCTTTGCGAGTGGCAGCGCCTTGCGGATCTCGATTTCCCCGGCGGGTGAGGCCTCGAGTTTCCAGATGACTTCGCCCTTGTTGGTTTGCAGCGTCGCGGATTTCACCGGAGCGAGCAGGCGCAGTGAGATCCATGCCGGAGTGAGCACCTGGGTGTTGACGCTTGGCGTTTGAGGTGCGGCGGCAGCTGCGCCCGATGTCAGGTGGCGCAGGGGGATGGCGATGAGCGTCATGCCAAGGGTCACCCCTGCGGTCGCAGCGAGTGGCGAGCGGATGAAGTTCGGCAGGCTCATGGCGTCGCGAGGGCTCGGGTGATGGCGCGGATGTTGTGACGGATCATGCCTTCGAATCCGGCGGCGTCGCCGGAGCCGTTGCCATCGGCGACCAGCGCAGTGCCTAGGCGGGCGCCGGTTTCCTTGCTGACCGATTCGAGCACCTTGCTGCTGGCGAATTGTTCGGGGAATAAAGTGGAGACCTGCAATTTGCGTACGCTCGCAATCGTCGCAGCGAGGTCTTGCGGCGCGGTTCCTTGTTCGGCGTTGAGTCCGGCGA
>JAABQE010000036.1 GCA_011391655.1 Hydrogenophilales bacterium | reverse complement strand
TACCAGATCGGTACCCGCAACGCCAACACGGTATTGCGCCTGAAAGATGGCGAAACCCAGGTGCTGGCCGGTCTGATCTCGGAAGAAGAGCGTGGCTCATCGAGCGGCATCCCCGGCCTGGCTAACCTGCCGATTTTGGGACATTTGTTCTCCTCCAAGAGCAACGAAAATGTCAAAACCGAAATCGTGCTGTTGATCACGCCCCACATATTGCGCAGCGCACAAGCCCAGCAGCCCGCCATCACCGAATTCCGGGGCGGCACCGAAAACGCGATTGGCGGCGGTGCAAGCGGCGGCGGAATGACTACGACATTGTCGCCCGCAGTCGAGCGCAGGTTCCCCCCGGTACAGGCCCCGCTTCCCGGCTCAACCGATACACCGGCTATTCCAGAAAATGGGGATGGCCTGGATATTCAAGACAGCCCTGATAATCCGGTGGACGAATCCATGCCGGTGCAGCCCCCATTACCGCCAGATCAGATAGGAAACTGATCGATGGCAGCGCGGCGTAGCGGCGGATTCAGCCTGATCGAATTGATGGTCACCATGGCCATTCTCGCCCTGCTCGCCAGCGTGGCCGTTCCGTTCGCCCAGCTGGTGCAACAGCGGCACAAGGAAACCGAATTGCGCGAGGCGCTGCGGCAGATTCGCGGCGCGCTCGACGCCTACAAGCTGAGCGTCAAGGAAGGCCGTATTCAGAAGGTGGAAGGTGGCAGTGGCTACCCTCCGGATCTGGACAGCTTGTGGAAAGGGGTGACCGATCAAACCCAGCCGGATTCCAGCAAACGCATCTATTTCCTGCGTCGTCTGCCGCGCGATCCGTTTTATCCGGACGCTGCCGCGCCCGCTGCTGAAACCTGGGGGATACGCAGCTATTCGAGCCCGGCAGATGCCCCGGCCGCCGATGCCGACGTGTTCGACGTCTATTCGCTATCGTCGGCCAGCGGGCTCAATGGCGTGCCCTATCGGGAGTGGTGAGCCTATGTTGAATCGGAACAAGTTGAGACGGATCGCGCGGGGATTCACGCTGGTCGAACTGATGGTGGTGATGGCCGTCATCGCGCTGTTGATGGCGCTGGCGCTGCCGCGCTACTTCAATCATCTGGAAAGCTCACGCGAAACCATTCTCAAGCAGGATCTCGCCGTGATGCGCGACGCCATCGACAAATACCATGCCGATCGCGGCCGCTACCCAAACAGCCTGGATGAGCTGGTGAGCGAACGGTATCTGCGCGCACTGCCAGTCGATCCCATTACCGAACGCAACGACACCTGGCAAGCGGTTGCGCCGTCCGCCAACGAGGCCGGCGTGGGCGAAACCGGCGAACTCTACGATATCAAGAGTGGCGCACCTGGCACCGCGCGTGATGGCAGCGCCTATGCCGACTGGTAAGGTGGGCCAATTTGCTCAATCGGGTCGACCCGGTCGATCTGCGCGATCCGCTCAAACCGGATTCACCTACCTTTTCGTCATGATGCTGATCGTGCTGATCGGCATGGGACTGGCCGCTGCGGGCACGCTCTGGAGCACGGACGTGAAGCGCGCCCGCGAAGCTGAGCTGCTGTTTATCGGCAGCCAGTATCGCCAGGCCATTCGCAGCTATTACGAACTGGAACCCAACCAGCCGCGCTTGCCGCAAAGCATGGATGATTTGCTGGAAGACCCTCGCGCCCCGAGCGTCGTGCGGCATCTGCGGCGCGCCTATCGTGACCCGTTCACCGGTGAGGCATTCGAACTGATCCGCTCGCCCGATAACCAGGGCATCACCGGCGTGCACAGCCAGTCAAGCGCGCATCCTTTTAAAGTCTCAGGGTTTACAGCAGAAAATGAGGCTTTCGCCGACGCCGGCACGTACGCTGACTGGCGCTTTGTATTCACCCCACCCACGCCGACGCCACCCAACGTGGCGACGCCGGGTCAAACCCAACCCGCAACCCAACTCCCAAGCCTGCGCCCAACCCCGCCGCAACAGCAGCTGACACCCGTCCAGTGACCGCGCCTGTTAGTGCTCATACCCTTCGCGATGGGTCGCATTGATGGTGCGCAGCAGTTCGCGGAAAGGAATGCTGCGCTCATGCTTCTTGTACAGCTCCATGAAGGGCAAGTCAGCGCCCTGTCCCGCGCCGGGATAGCTGCCCGCCACCATGGACTCATGGAGTGCACGCAACATGCCATCGAGCGTATCGAGATACGGGGTGTAGCTTGCGGCCTCCTCGTCATCGTGTTCGAGGCAGGCGCGCAACTCGTCGACTTCGTACACGGCTTCATGAACAAGGTCGATCAATTCATTCAAATTCGAAGGTTTTTTCATACGGACGTCCGTTATCAGTTAAGGCTGGAATAGAAAAACAAAACAGGGGCTTACGCCCCTGTCTGTTTGTGCGCAGCTGAAATTCTAGCGCTTGACCGGCTTGGCAGCGATTTCTTCCAGCCGGCGGGCTTTGATCAGCTGGCCATTGAGCGCAGCCTCTTTGGCGCTGCCACCGTAAGCAACAACCATGAGCTGGCTGTAATACATCACCGGGATGTTGAACTTGGTGCCATAACGCTGGTTGATTTGGCCCTGGTAAATCTCAACGTTGGCCTGGCACAGCGGACACGGGGTAACGATCATTTCTGCGCCGTGATCGTATGCCGACTCGACGATGTCCTTGATCTGCGCCTGCGCTTTTTCAGGTTCGGAAAAGGCCAGTGCGCCGCCACAACAGGTGACTTTCTGTTCGTACTCGGGAATCGATTCCGCGCCGACCATTTCGACCATTTTGTCGAGATATTGCGGGTTTTCGAACGACTCGCCATCGACGCCGAACGGGCGGTTGGTCTGGCAACCGACATAGCCCGCGATTTTGACGCCTTCGAGCGGACGCACGACATGCTTCTTCATCTCATCAAAGCCGAGGTCTTCGATCAGCACTTCGACCATGTGGCGGATGTTGGGCATGTCGTTGATGGTGAGCCCGGCTTCCTTCAGCGCTTCGCGGGTGTCGGCCATCAGCGTGTCGGAATGGCTAAGGCGCTCACGGGTTTCGCGCGCACCGAGCCAGCAGGCGGCACAGGTAGCGACGATTTCCTGTCCCGGCATATGCTTTTCGGACAACGCGAAATTGCGCGCATTCATCACGTGGCGCGGCAGTTCGCCCGCTTCGGCATAACCAATCGAGGCGCCGCAGCAGTTCCAGTCAGGGATTTCGGTGAGCTTGACGTCGAGCGTCTTGCACATTGACTCAACCGAAGTCAGGTAGTTGGAAGCGGACGCGCCTTTCTGCGACGAACATCCGGGGTAAAACGCATACTCATGTTTGGCCATTGTTTTCTCCTCAGCCTGCCATCTTGGCGGCTTTACGCGCGCGTTCGAGTTCATAGGCTTTTTTCAGCATCGCCTGGATGCCTTTTTGATCTTTGCATTTGTGGCCGCCGAGCAGTTCCATCACATTCAGCCGCCCTGCCTTGACCAGACCCAGCGCAACCGCCTGCATTGCCATGCCGTTCTTGACGCCTTGAACGAAACCATCCTTGAAATACAGGCCCATCGACAGCTTGAGCTCGTTGACGCGGCCAGTCTTGGTCGCGTTCTTCCAGAACAGGCCGGAGAAGAAGCGCGTCGGCTGCATCTTCGGCGCCTTGCCGATGCGGTGCGCGTATTCGGCGATGCCGTGCATGATGTGGGTGATCGGCAGCTTGCGCGGGCAGCGCACGATGCAGTTGTAGCACGAGGTGCAGTTCCACATCGAACTGGAGGTCAGCACTTCTTCGCGCTTGCCGGCACGAATCATCATGAAGAGTTCCTGCGGCGGATGCTCCCACGCGCTCTGGAAGTTGGTCGGGCAGGAACCGGAGCAGACGCCGCATTGCATGCACATCTTCACCCAGTCGCCCATCTCGACCTGTTCTTCGATTTCCTTGAGGAAATTGTTGCGGTATTTCTCCGCGATTGCTGTATTTGCGCTCATGTCATCTTGCTCCTACATGCCCTTGAACGGGCTGGGGCCGACCGCTACCAGTTCGGCAGCGTACTTGTTGATCATCTCCGGCAGCCGCTCGATGTCAGTGATCGCCACCTCGAGATCGCGCACGCGCTCCGACTCCAGATTCAGCGTTTTCAGCGTGTCGTCGATCTTGGACATCCGCACGCGACCCAGTTCCGATCCTTTGACGAAGTGACACTGGTACTCGTCACCCGATTTGCAGCCCATCAGCATCACA
>JAABQE010000035.1 GCA_011391655.1 Hydrogenophilales bacterium | reverse complement strand
GGATTGAATTGGCGATATTTTTTTCGATGCCTTCTTTCAGAATCTTGGCGTTGGTGACAAACAGGTCGTCGCCGACCAGTTGCACGCGCCTGCCCAGTTTCTCGGTGTGGACTTTCCAGCCATCCCAGTCGCCTTCGGCCATGCCGTCTTCGATGCTGATGAGCGGGTATTTGTCGCACCATGCCGCCAGATAGTCGGTGAACTGCGCCGAGGTCAGTTTCAGGCCTTCGGATTCGAGATGATAAAGGCCGTCCTTGTAGAACTCGGATGCGGCACAATCGACGCCGATGGCGACATCGATGCCGGGTTGCAGACCGGCTTTTTCAATCGCCTGCACAATCAGCTTGAGTGCGGCCTCATGCGACTCAAGGTTGGGCGCAAAGCCACCTTCGTCGCCCACGGTGGTGGCCATGCCGGCGTCGTCGAGCAGCTTTTTCAGCGCATGGAACACTTCGGCACCGTAGCGCAGCGCTTCGCGGAAGCTTGGCGCACCGACCGGAATGATCATGAATTCCTGCATGTCGATATTGTTGTTGGCATGCGCGCCACCGTTGATGATGTTCATCATCGGCACCGGCAATTGCATCGGCGCGGCGCCGCCGAGATAGCGGTACAGCGGCAGCCCGGCTTGTTCGGCGGCAGCGCGCGCGCAGGCCATCGACACCGCCAGCATCGCATTCGCGCCCAGACGCGACTTGTTCTCGGTGCCGTCGAGGTCGATCATGGTCTGGTCGATAAAAGCCTGGTCTTCGACGTCGAGGCCAATAATGGCTTCACAGATTTCGGTGTTGACGTGCTCGACGGCGTTCAACACGCCCTTGCCGAGGTAACGCGACTTGTCGCCATCGCGCAGCTCGATCGCTTCGCGGCTGCCGGTCGATGCGCCCGACGGCACGGCGGCACGCCCAAGCACGCCGGATTCCAGCAGCACATCGGCTTCAACAGTGGGATTGCCACGGGAGTCCAGAATTTCCCGTGCGATGACATCAATAATTGCGCTCAATTCATTTCCTTAATATCGCGTTGAACAGGGGAAAGATGTGGTTCAAAGGGGGAAGACTCCCCCAACCCCACTCAATCGCCCGGCTCACTCCGCCATCAATTTACGTTCAATAAACCCGCGCTGTTTGACCAGCGCGTCGATTTCCTTCAATGTTTCCAGCAACTCTTTCATCATGTCGAGCGGCCAGGCGTTGGGGCCATCTGACAGCGCGCAGACCGGGTTCGGATGCGTTTCCGCAAACACCCCCGCCACGCCAACCGCCACTGCCGCGCGCGCCAGCACCGGAACGAATTCGCGTTGACCGCCGCTGGTGGCGCCCTGCCCGCCCGGCTGCTGCACCGAGTGGGTGGCGTCAAACACCACCGGGCATTGCGTCGCGCGCATGATCGCCAGGCTGCGCATGTCGGACACCAGCGTGTTGTAGCCGAAGCTCACGCCACGTTCGCACACCATGATCTGGTCGTTGCCGACCGCACGCGCCTTGTCGACGACGTTCTGCATATCCCACGGCGCAAGGAACTGGCCTTTTTTGATATTGACCGGCAGCCCGGTGCGGGCAACGTTCTGGATAAAGTTGGTCTGGCGGCACAAAAACGCGGGCGTTTGCAGCACGTCCACCACCGCCGCCACTTCATTCAGTGGCGTGTCTTCGTGCACGTCGGTCAGCACCGGCACGCCGATCTTGGCCTTCACTTCGGACAGGATACGCAGACCTTCTTCGACCCCCAAACCGCGAAACGACTGGGTTGACGACCGGTTGGCCTTATCGAACGAAGACTTGTAAATGAAAGGGATGTTCAGCGCTGCGCACATTTCCTTCAATGCGCCAGCCGTATCCATCGCCAACTGCTCGGACTCGATTACGCATGGCCCGGCAATCAGGAACAAGGGGTGGTCGATACCCGCTTCAAAATGACAGAGTTTCATGCGTGCTCCTGTTGCTGCGCGGGTGCGGCTTTAACCGTGGCCTGATACGCCAGTGCGGCCTGGACAAAAGCGATGAACAGCGGATGGCCTGTGCGCGGGTTGCTGGTGAACTCCGGGTGGAACTGACAACCGACGAACCAGGGGTGCACCGTCTGCGGCAACTCGACCATTTCGCACAGATCAGTGCCCGGTGCGCGACCTGCCACCACCAGGCCTTTCGCTTCAAGCTCATTCAGCAGCGTGTTGTTGACTTCATAACGGTGGCGATGGCGTTCGGTAATGCTAGCCGCGCCATACACTTCGCGCGCCAGCGTACCTTCCTTCAACAAACACGGCTGGCCTCCCAGGCGCATGGTGCCGCCCAGATCAGACTGTTCGTTACGGGTTTCGATCTGACCGCCGCGATCCAGCCATTCGGTGATGAGGCCGATGACCGGATGCGTGGTAACTGGATCGAATTCAGTGGAATGGGCGTCAGCCATGCCTGCGACATCGCGCGCATACTCGACCACCGCCAACTGCATGCCCAGACAGATGCCGAGATACGGCACCTTGTTTTCGCGCGCATAGCGGATCGCGGCAATCTTGCCCTCGACGCCGCGCTTGCCGAAGCCGCCGGGAACCAGAATCGCATCCATTCCCTTCAGGCAGTCGCTGCCAGACTGTTCGATTTGTTCAGAGTCGATGTAGTGAACCTTCACCTTGCTGAGGGTATGCATGCCGGCATGAATCATTGATTCCGACAGCGATTTGTAGGATTCGGTGAGGTCAACATACTTGCCAACGAAAGCGATATTGACGGTGTGTTTGGGGTGCTCCAGCGCGTTGACCAGTTTTTTCCAGATGGTCAAATCGGCCGCACGCGCCAGGATTTTCAGCTTGTGGCAGACGATTTCGTCCAGCATCTGGTCGTGCAGCATCGCCGGAATCTTGTAGATCGAATCGGAGTCCAGCATCTGGATCACCGCTTCCGGCCGCACATTGGTGAACAGCGCAATCTTGCGGCGTTCCTCGACCGGGACTTCACGGTCGGCACGGCACAGCAGGATGTCGGGCTGAATACCGATTTCGCGCAGCTCTTTTACTGAATGCTGGGTCGGTTTGGTTTTCAGTTCACCGGCGGTCGGGATGTAGGGCAGCAGCGTGAGGTGGATGAAGCAGGTGTTTTCCGGACCGTCTTCGAAGCCCATCTGGCGAATCGCCTCGAGAAACGGCAGCGATTCGATGTCGCCCACCGTGCCGCCGATTTCGACCATCGCCACATCAGCGCCTTCTGCGCCTGCCCGGATCGAAGCCTTGATCTCGTCGGTGATGTGCGGAATGACCTGCACGGTACCGCCGAGATAATCGCCGCGCCGTTCCTTGTCGATCACCGACTTGTAAATCTGGCCGGTCGTAAAGTTGTTGCGCTTGGCCATTTTCGCGCTGGAAAAGCGCTCGTAATGGCCCAGATCAAGGTCGGTTTCCGCGCCATCGTCGGTCACAAACACCTCGCCGTGCTGAAACGGGCTCATGGTGCCGGGGTCGACGTTGATGTACGGATCGAGCTTTAACAGGGTGACACGGATACCGCGCGATTCGAGCAGCGCGGCGAGTGAGGCGGAGGCGATCCCTTTCCCGAGGGAAGAAACCACTCCACCAGTGACAAACACATACTTCGTCATTTTACTAAGCGGGGGCGGGTGATGACGGATTCTACTCCATCGCCCATGATGGCTCAATGACGACGAGGTCGAAGCGTCGTCATTTGCCAAGCCTATTGCGGATGTTGCAGCAGCGGCCTGACCGGATTGGTGCGCGTACCGATGTCATCAATTTCGCGCACACTGCTGACAAAGTGGTTGGTTTCACCATAACACGTGGTGGGAATGCCGCGATGCTCCTCGTAGTAAACGACAACCCGTTTGCCTGCCAGCGCATTCAGCTGGGCTGCCACAGCCTCGTCCTTCACCGTGAAATTCCATAGCACTGGCGCCACGCCCGGCACGGTCGTCATGGCAAGCTCGCCCTCGTACGTCTTGCAAATCCAGCCTTTGTGCGAAAACCGTTGCAAATACCCCGCGCGCTCGCCATCGGAATAGGACCAGCTCATCACAAACGTCAGATACAGGGCAAAAACCAGCAGCGGCAACGCCACCAGCCAGAGGATCCACTTCATTCCACGCTTGCGCGGCACTGCTGTCGACGTTTGCATGCTGTCTCCCTGAAAGGCCGACAAAATATCACGCTGAAGCCAACCGCTGCCAGGTCGCCACCACTGTATCCGGGTTAAGCGAAATCGAACCTATCCCCTGTGCCACCAACCAGTC
>JAABQE010000034.1 GCA_011391655.1 Hydrogenophilales bacterium | reverse complement strand
CTTGGGCTCGTCCATCTGGAAGGCAACTACCTCGCCGACGAAGATGGCCTGTCCAGCATCACGCCGAACGACGATGAAACCAGCGCGCGCGGGGAATTCATTCCCTACACGCACAAGCCGATCAACTGGCACACCGACGGCTACTACAACGCGCCCGACCGCCGCATTCTCGGCATGACGCTGCACTGTGCGCAGGATGCTGAAGCGGGCGGCGAGAACGCGCTGCTCGACCACGAAATCGCCTACATCCAGTTGCGCGACACCAACCCGGATTACATCGCCGCGCTGATGCAGCCTGACGCGATGACCATTCCCGCGCGCATGGACGAAGACAACGTCGCCCGCGCCGAACAATCCGGACCAGTGTTTGCCATCGACCCCGAACAGGGTTTTCTCTTTATGCGCTATACCGCGCGCACCCGTTCGATCGTGTGGAAAGCCGACCCGGCCACGCAGGCCGCCGTCAAAACGCTGGCCGAGATTCTCGCCGATTCCGAATACACCCTGACCGCGCGGATGACGCCCGGCATGGGCCTCATCTGCAACAACGTGCTGCACACCCGCAGCGGATTTTCCGATTCTCCCGGCCACCGCAGATTGTTGTATCGCGGACGCTATTACGATCGTTTGCGCTTTGACCTGGCCAGTCAAACACGCCCCGCCTAGCGGGAGCAGGTAAAATAGCGGCCTTTGTTTTCGGCCGCCTGCCGTCATGCAGCTTCTCACCCTTGGGGTCAATCATCACACCGCACCGCTCGCAATCCGCGAGCAGGTGGCGTTCGGCCCCGAAAAGCTGGCGCTGGCGCTGCGCGAGCTGACGCAAAGCCACCGCGCGTCCGAGGCGGCGATTCTGTCGACCTGCAACCGCACCGAGCTCTACGTCAACACGCCCTCACCCGAAGACGTGACGCAATGGCTGGCCGATTTTCACCATATCGAGCGCCGCGAACTGGCACCGTACCTGTATGCGCTGCCGCGCGAAAAAGCCGCGCAACACGCATTCCGCGTCGCCGCCGGGCTCGATTCCATGGTGCTGGGTGAAACCCAGATCCTGGGCCAGATGAAGCAGGCGGTGCAAACGGCCGAAGAAGCCGGCACCCTCGGTCTGCTACTGCACAAACTGTTTCAGCGCACCTTCTCGGTCGCTAAGGAGGTGCGCACCAGCACCGAAATCGGCGCCAATTCAGTGTCGATGGCTGCCGCTGCGGTGCGTCTGGCCGAGCGCATTTTCCCCAGCGTCAAGGAGCAGGCCTGCCTGTTCATCGGCGCGGGTGAAATGATCGAACTGTGCATGACCCACTTCGCCGCGCAGCACCCGCGCCGCATGACCGTGGCCAACCGCACCGCCGAGCGCGCGCGCCCGCTGGCCGAGCGCTTCAACGCCGGGGTGATTCCGCTGACCGCGCTGCCGGACGAAGTCGCCAGTTACGACATCATCATCACCTCCACCGCCAGCCCGCTGCCGATTCTGGGAAAAGGCATGCTGGAACGTGCGATCAAGCAGCGCCGCCACCGCCCGATTTTCATTGTCGATCTGGCGGTGCCGCGTGATGTCGAAGCCGAAGTCGCCGCCATGGACGACGTCTTTCTCTACAGCGTGGACGATCTTGGCGAAGTGGTGCGCGAAGGCATGGACACCCGGGTGGCACAGGTGGCGCAGGCCGAAGCGATTATCGAAACCTGCGTCGAAAGCTTCGTCCACTGGATGGAAGGCCGTGAAGTGGTGCCGGTGATCCGCGCGCTGCGTGACACCGCCGATCGCCATCGCCGCCACGAAATCGAGAAAGCCGAAAAAGCCCTGGCGCGCGGCGACGACCCACGCGCCGTACTCGACGCGATGAGCCACGCGCTCGCCAACAAGCTGTTGCACGCGCCGACCCATGCCTTGAATCACGCCAGCAGCGCCGAGCGCGATCAGTTTGTCCGCCTGATCACCCAGCTCTATGGGTTGCATCAGGAATGAAAGCATCATTAGCGGACAAACTTGCTCGCGCTGACGAGCGGCTGGAGGAACTCGACGCACTATTGTCGCAACCGGAAATTGCGGGCGACATGGAGACCTACCGCAAATTCACCCGCGAACGTGCCGACCTCGATCCCGTGGTGGCGCTGTATCGCCAATATCGGCAAGTCGAGGCCGACCAGAAGGCTGCGACCGAGATGCTGACGGATCCGGAAATGCGCGAACTCGCTGAAGCCGATCTCGCCGACAGTGCCGCCCGCATCACGCAACTGGAAACCGATCTGCAAACCGCACTGCTGCCGAAAGACCCCAACGACGATCGCAACATCTTTCTGGAAATCCGCGCCGGCACCGGCGGCGACGAGTCAGCGCTGTTCGCGGGCAACCTTGCGCGCCTGTACACCCGCTACGCAGAGCGGCAAGGCTGGAAAGTCGAAGTCGTATCAGAAAACCCCGGCGAGGTTGGCGGTTACAAGGAAATCATCCTGCGCATCGTTGGCGCGGGCGCGTATTCGCGGCTCAAATTCGAATCGGGCGGCCACCGCGTGCAGCGCGTGCCGGAAACCGAATCGCAGGGGCGTATCCACACCTCGGCCTGCACCGTCGCAGTGATGCCGGAAGCGGACGAAGTCGGCGAAATCAGCATCAACCCGGCGGATTTGCGCGTCGACACCTATCGCGCATCGGGCGCGGGCGGCCAGCACATCAACAAAACCGATTCCGCCGTACGCATCACCCACCTGCCCACGGGTCTCGTGGTCGAATGCCAGGACGACCGCTCGCAGCACCGCAACCGCGCGCAGGCGATGAGCGTGCTGGCCGCGCGCCTGAAAGACCGCGAACTGCAGGCGCAACACGCGCTGGAAGCCAGCACCCGCAAGAGCCTGGTCGGCACCGGCGACCGCTCCGACCGCATCCGCACCTACAACTTCCCACAAGGGCGCATCACCGACCACCGCATTAACCTCACGCTGTACAAGATTGACGCCATGATGGACGGTGATCTCACCGAATTATTGGATGCCCTGGCGGCCGAGCATCAGGCCGAATTGCTGGCAACGCTGTCGGGTGAGGGCTAAGGCGTGAAGGGTCAGGCGGCCACTGTCGCCAGCCTGCTCGACGACGCCACCGCACGCATTGTGGCTGCACTCGGATTGCCCCGCCGCGACGCACGGCTCGATGCACGTGTGCTGGCCGCGCATGTGTTGGGGGTAGATGCTGCCTGGCTGGTCGCGCATGACACCGACCAGCTGACAGATGCCCAAGTCGCTGCATTTCAATCACTGTTGTCGCGGCGTCTGGCGGGCATGCCCATCGCCTACCTCACTGGCAGCCGCGAATTCTATGGCCGTCCCTTCCAGGTTTCAGTAGATGTACTGATCCCGCGCCCCGACACCGAATTGCTGGTCGAACTGTCGCTGGCGCGCATTCCGCCCGACCAGGCGGTCGACGTGCTGGATCTGGGTACGGGCAGCGGCTGCATCGCCATCACGCTGGCGCTGGAACGCCCGCTTGCACGGGTCACTGCGGTGGATCGTTCTCCAAGTGCACTCGCTGTCGCCCAACGCAATGCCGAACACCTCAACGCGCGTGTCGAATTTGTGACGAGCGACTGGTTTACCGCCCTCGCCGGGCGACGTTTCGACCTTATCGTCAGCAACCCGCCTTATGTCGGAGCAGCCGACCCGCATTTGGCACGCGGCGATGTTCGCTTCGAGCCCCAGGCCGCGCTGGCCGCCGGCCTGGATGGCCTCGACGACCTGCGACTCCTGACCCGATCAGCCTGTGCGCACCTCAGACCCGGCGGAACGATCCTGCTGGAACATGGCTACGATCAAGCAGACGCCATTCAGGCCTTGTTGCGGGTTAACGGCATCTCCCCCCCTCAAACCTGGTCCGATTTAGCCGGCATTCCCCGTGTCAGCGGGGGCACGTTGTCGGAATAATTTACACTTCCTTGATTTTGGCTAAACTTCATCCAAGCCGAATACACCGTACAGGCAAGGGTTCCAGCCTATTTAGGGTATATTGGCGTGATTCTTGCTCTGCTTTAACACACTAATTCACCCAAAAGCATCACGAGGCCTGCCATGTCTGACTCCATTAGCAAAAACCAAGACACCCTGCCCGACGCCCCGACATCCGGCGACATTGACCACTCCCGCCGCAAGCTGTCCGGCGCGGCGCTCGGCGTCACGGCGGTATTCACGCTCGCCAGTCGTCCTGTGTGGGCCAACCAGTGCACCATCTCCGGCATGATGTCGGGCAATCTGTCCACCCCCCCGGGACCGGCCTGCGCGGGGTGTACCCCGGGTTACTGGAAGCAGTGCCAGCACCTCG
>JAABQE010000033.1 GCA_011391655.1 Hydrogenophilales bacterium | reverse complement strand
GAGTAAACGGCTGCGAACGCGCGGCATGTAAAGTTTGATGGCGTCCACATCCGCCTGCTCGGCCACCTGCAAGGTAATGTCGGTTTGAAGATACTGCTCGCCCCCCTGAAGGTTGACGGTGAAGGTTTCAAGCGGAAGGAAAATCGGCGCTTTCGGCGCTTCAGCATGAGCCTCTTTCGGTTCGTGACCGCCCTGCGTCAGAAACCAGGCGGCCGCACCCCCGCCACCGAGCAGCACCAAAGCCGTGCCAATAATGATGATCAGCTTTTTCTTGGATTTTTTAACGGGTGCTGCGTCTGCATCGATGACTTCTTCAGGCGGGGCGGGTTTGGCCATGTTTAGCGTTCCTCTACAGGGACAAGCAAATGTACATAGGCGTCATTATCGGGGAAACGCGCAGCTTCGATGCCGCGAAAAGAGGGAGAAAAGGGAGGTATATCGTTAAACCTGACGCGGGCAAGCAGGTGTCTCGGCGATGTTGGATCGCCTGTTGCCCTTAATTAGGCCAGGGCAGAACGAGTGTCTGCCGGTTTCCGTTCGTCATGGCTATGTGCATGTTTGTCGGGTGGGCGGCTCGCTTTTCCGACAAGACAATGGGTCAAAAGGAGGTCGGCGATGAGTTGATCCAGCGCTGGTCCAGAGTTGGCTCAGGCGAAGGTGTCGACCAGACCGCGGCCAGATTGCCGGACCAGGGTGGGGGGGGGCTGGATGCCGGTGTCGATTTCAGTGTTTGAGCCGGGGTAGGAAGGGGCGGTCCGTCGCGCCTCGCGACTGGTCGCCTCGTTTTGCTGCTGTTGCTGCTCCGAGCCCACCGTTGCCTGTCCCAACTGGATACCCGCTTCGTTCATCATCTCGCGGAGCTTGGGCAGGGCTGCTTCGAGTGCCTGGCGGACTTCAGGTTGGGCAGAAAAGAAGCTGGCGGTGGCTTGATCGTTGGTGACGTTAAGCACAATCTGCATGGGCCCCAGGTTGGGGGGATTGAGCGTGAGCGATGCTGTCTGTTGCGCGCCTGCCGTCATCCAGACAATTTTTTCACCGAGCGCCTGCCCCCATGCTGCGCTGCCTACCGATGGTGCGAGGGCGTTGCTGGCGGCGCTGGCAGGAACGCTGACCGTACCCAGGAGGGTGTGCGCAGTGCTGGCCATGCTGGGGTGGGCCATGCCGTCGGGGCGGCCATCATCCAGTTTCAGCGTGTCGGGCGACAGCGCCGCTGCGATTTGTCCAGGGAGCACGGCGGCTGCGGCCGTAGCGTGAGCCGGGGTTGCAGCCATGGCGGCCTGAAAATCCGCTTTGGCCGGCTGCTGGGCTGCCGCTTGGGCATCGGCTGCTGCATCGGCTAGCTGTCCTGGCTGCACGGCGTTTCCGGCTAGGGGATCACGCAGAACGGGCGCTTGCGCGGCGAACCCGCCAGCGGCATCCGCTACGCCTTTGGGTGGCGGGGGCGGCGTGATCAGATTGGGCGCTGCTGCCATCGCCAGCATGGCGTCAGGCAGTAGCGGGATGGCATCTGCAACGGGCAGCAAGGGATCGGTTTGAGCGGTGCTGGTTTCTGCTAGTGGCGGGTTCAGTGGATTGAGTGTGAAAGCGTCCGCTTGAATGGCATCCTCGGAGGCAGTCCCGTCACTTGAAGCGGGCTCCGAACTGGATTGGGCGGCCTGTTTGGTGTCACCTTTACTGTCTTTTTTGGTTTCATTTTTGGTTTCATTCGCAGGCTTGTTTTGTGCAATTTCATTCGACAACACCTGGCTGAACGGGGTGTCTGCAGCGCTCGAGTCGGACTGCTTTCTGCCATTCGGCTGCGCCTGCAGGGCATTCACCAGATTGAGGTTGGCTGAGGGGGTCATGGTTTGCCTCGATTCTGATGGGATTAGCTGTGCTCCCGCTTGTGCGATACACAGCGGGCAGCATGTTCGTCATTCTGTTTCTGGTCACGCCACAGTTCACGGCGTGCGTCTTCCTTGTTCGCACGGTCTGACAGGGTGACGAAGGACATTTTCTTCTGCTCGCAGACCATCCAGGTGGCGCGTGCCTGTTCGGCGCGTTGCCTGGCCTGGCTGACGACGGTTTGCTGGCCGGAGATGGCGTGGTCGAGCTTTTGCATGAACACCTGGAAGTTATTGAAGTGGGTGGTGCTGATTCCGTTGGTCAGGCTGGTTTGGCAGCGTTGCGCGTAGTCGTCACGATATTGCTGCAACAGTTCGAGCTTCTGGTCGGCCTCTTCGCAGTTACGCAGCACGTCGCCCAGGCGCTTGGCTGCCTCATCGGCGTCCTTGTTGGCGAGGTCGATCAAGGTGTTGAGTGCGGAGCGGATTGCCATTCAGTTTCCCTTATCAGTATGTGAATTTATTGGAACAACGCTGAAAGTTCGGCCAGACTTTCCTGGGCATCCGAACGCTCGTTAATGTCTTGCTGAAGGAATGTCTCGATCCCGGATTGCAATTTGATCGCTTCGTCCAGCAACGGATCGGTGCCAGAAACATACGCGCCAACGTTGATCAGGTCGCGGCTTCGCTCATAACGTGAATATAGCTTTTTTAAACGGCGGGCGAGTTGCTGTTGTTCCATCGTGGTGATGCTGTGCATGGCACGGCTGATGGATTGCTCGATATTGATCGCGGGGTAGTGTCCGCTCTCGGCCAGCGAGCGATCCAGCACGATGTGGCCATCGAGAATGGCGCGCGCTGCATCGGCGATTGGATCCTGCTGGTCATCGCCTTCGGTGAGCACGGTATAAAAAGCCGTGATCGAGCCGCCACCGGGCTTGCCGTTTCCTGCACGCTCAACCAGTGCCGGCAGTTTGGCGAACACGGATGGCGGGTAGCCCTTGGTGGCGGGCGGTTCGCCGATGGCGAGCGCGATTTCGCGTTGCGCCATGGCATAGCGGGTGAGCGAGTCCATGATGAGCAACACGTTTTTGCCCTGGTCGCGAAAATGCTCGGCGATCGAGGTGGCATAGGCGGCGCCCTGCAAGCGCACCAGCGGTGGGGTGTCGGCTGGTGCGGCGACCACGACGGCGCGTGCCAGACCTTCATCGCCGAGAATCTGTTCGATGAATTCCTTGACCTCGCGCCCGCGTTCGCCGATCAGGCCAACGACGATGACGTCTGCGCTGGTGTAGCGCGCCATCATTCCCAGCAGCACGCTCTTGCCGACGCCCGATCCCGCAAACAGACCCATGCGCTGGCCGCGGCCGACGGTGAGCATGCTGTTGATGGCACGCACGCCGACGTCGAGGATGTCGGTGATCGGTGCGCGCGCCAGCGGATTGGCCGCACGGTTGTTGAGCGGCATGGTGGCTTCGGTGATGAGAGGACCGAGTCCGTCGAGTGGCCGGCCACTGCTGTCGAGCACCCGGCCCAGCAAGGCTTCGCCGACCGGCAGGTGGCGGGTGCGGTCGCTTGGCCGTCGCCGCGGATGCTTGACCTGGCCCAAACTGGGCAGGGTGGGAATCACTTCAACCGGGTACACGCGTGCGCCGAGCATGATGCCCTCGACATCGCTTTGCGGCATCAGGAACAGGTTGTCCCCGGAAAACCCAACCACCTCGGCTTCGAGGTGGGCGCCGTTGGCGAGCGCAACTGTGCAGGCGCTGCCAACCGGCAATTTCAGGCCCACTGCCTCCATCACCAGCCCCGCCACGCGCGTTACCCGGCCGGATACCAGCATGGGATCGGCAATCGCCAGCAGTTCGCTGCAATCCTGCAGAAAACTCACCCAGCGGTCGCTGTGGGGATGGAGGGTCATCAGTCAGCCAGCCATTTCGAGTCCTTACCCAGGGCAGCCGTGAGGCGGTGCCAGCGGGTGGACAAGGACGAATCGATCTGATTATTGGGGGTTTCGGCGCGGCAGCTGCCGGGTTCCAGTTCGGCGTCGTCCGTGATTTGCCAGCCAAATTTGGACAGTTCATCGCCAATCCGGCCTTGCACCAGCGCGACATCGGCCGGGTTCAGGTAGAGCAGGGCCGGTTGTTGCAGCGCCGGGAGGTAACGTGCGGCCTCCTTGACGATGGGGAGAACGAGTTCGGGGCGCACCACCAGCGCGGACTTCACGACTGCGCGGGCAAGGTCAATCGCCAGGTCGAGAACTTGCTGCGAAATGGTTTCGTCGGCCCGATCCAGTTCAGCTGCGAAGCTATCGGCCAGGCTGCACAGTCTGGCTGTTTCGACTGCTGCCAGGGCGCATCCCTCGGCGAGCCCTGCGGCGTGGCCTTCGCCGCGACCCATGGCATAGCCTTCCTGCCGGGCCTGTTCCTGGATCGCCGTGATTTCGTCGATGGTGGGAAGTTTGACCGCAGCAGAGTCTTTTTTCTGCATGGCGTGAGGCGACGACTCGAAACTGGTCATCTCCCAGGGCTGGCAGGCCGGCTGGTCTTCCTTGCGAATCACGCAACTAGACATAAGCCTCTTCTCCTTTTCCGCCCAGGCTGATCTGGCCTTCATCGGCGAGACGGCGGACCACCATCAGGATTTCCTTCTGCTGGGCCTCCACTTCGGACAAGCGGACCGGGCCTTTGGATTCGAGGTCTTCCCGCATCATTTCGGCCGCGCGTTGCGACATGTTCTTGAAGATCTTTTCGCGCATCTCTTCCGATGCACCCTTCAACGCGATGATCAGCGAATCGGATTGAATTTCACGCAGCAGCAACTGGATGCCACGATCTTCAATGTCGAGCACATTCTCGAACACGAACATCTCGTCCATGATCTTCTGCGCCATTTCGGGGTCATAGCTCTTCAGGTGTTCCATGGCGGAGGCTTCGTTGTCGCCGCCCATGAAGTTGAGGATGTCGGCGGCGGCACGGGTGCCGCCCATCGGTTGTTTTTTCAGCACGTCGTTGCCGGACAGCAGTTTGGTCAGTACATCGTTCAGCTCGCGCAAGGCGGTGGGCTGTACGCCGCTCAGGGTGGCGATGCGCAGCAGTGCGTCATTGCGCAGGCGTTCGGTGAAATGTCCCAGCACTTCGCAGGCCTGATCGCGCTCCAGATGAACCAGAATGGTCGCAATGGTTTGCGGATGTTCGTTGTGGATGAGATCGGCAACCGATTCGGAGTCCATCCATTTCAGGCTTTCGATGCCGCTGGCATCGGCGCCGCCGCCCAGAATCCGGTTCAGCAGAGACGACGCCTTGTCATCGCCCAGTGCCTTGGTCAGGACGCTGCGGAGGTAGTCGTCGGAATCCAGCCCCAGTGAGGAATTGTTGTCGGCAAACGTGTTGAAATCATTCAGCACAACGACCACTTCTTCATGCGAGATGGCCTTCATCGTAGTCATGGCTTCGCTGAGCTTCTGGACCTCGCGCGGGGTCAGGAATTTCATCACTTCGGATGCGCCTTCTTCACCCAGTGCGAGCATCAGAATGGCGCCCTTGGTGATGCCTTGATGTTCACTCATTGCTGCCTACCCAGGTTTTGACGATGTTGGCGACGACACGCGGGTCCTCGCTGGCCAACTTTTGCGCCCGGGCGAGTCCTTCCTGATAGCCCCTGCCGCCCTTGGATCCTTCGCCCATTCCGGCCTCCATTTGCGGCGTGGTATATCCCTGATGCTCCATCACTGGCGAGGGTTTGGCGGGTTCGGATATTTTCTTCAACAGGGGTTTGAGCACGCGCAGATACAGCAACAGCAGCGCCGCCGCCATCAGCAGGTACTTGCCCGTGTCCTTGGCCGTCTGGATGGTTCCGGGTTCCTTCCACAAGGGGGTCTCGGGAATGGTTTCTTGTTCCGGGCGGGCAAACGCACTGTTGACCACGTTGAGGGTGTCGCCCCTGGCCTGGTTGAAGCCCATGGCTTCCTTGACCAGATTGGTGATCTGTTCCGTCTCAGCTGCCGTGAGCGGTTTCATCTCAACCTTGCCACTCTTGTTGGTGGTTTTCCTGTAATTGACGACGACCGCGACGGACAGGCGCTTCAGGCCACCGACACCTTGCTGCACGTATTGGATGGTCTTGTCGATTTCATAATTGGTCGTGGCATCTTTTTGCGTGCTGGTAGGCAACGGGGCCAGGGGCGCCGGAGCGGTTTTTGCATTGTTTGCAGGTGCAACGATGGGTGCCGAGGAAGGCGCGGTTGGCTGGTTGGTCAGCGCACCCGGCACGCCCGCCGGATTGCCCGTACTGTTCAGGGATTCACTGGTTTGCTGGCTGCGAATCGCCATCGCATCCGGGGTCTGGTTTGGCTTGTAGGACTCGACTGCCTGTTCGCTGCGTGAGAAATCGACATCAGCCGTGGCTTCAGCGCGCACATTTTCAGCGCCCACGATCGGGGTGATGATCGACTCGATCCGTTTGACGACGCTTTGCTGCAATTCCTGCACATATTTGATCTGGCTGGGATCCATGCCGTTGGTGCTGGCGGCCTTGCTGGTGTCGGACAGCAGATTGCCGTTCTGATCGACGATGGTCACATTCTTGATGGGCAATTCGGGCACGCTGCTGGCAACCAGGTGCACGATGGCGCTGACCTGTTGCGGGGCAAGCACGCGGCCGGGGTACAGATTGAGCAGCACTGACGCGGTGGCCAGCTTTTGTTCGGACACAAAGACCGAGTCCTTGGGCATGGCCAGGTGGACGCGCGCGGCTTGTACAGCCGAGACCGATTCAATTGAACGCGCCAGCTCGCCTTCCATGGCGCGTTGAAAGTTGATCTGCTCGACAAACTGGGATGAGCCGAGCTTTTGGTTTTCCATCAACTCGAAGCCGACATTGCCGCCTTTGGGCAGGCCTTGCGCAGCCAGTTTCAGGCGGGCGTCGTGAACGCGGTCTGCAGGGACCAGGACCGCGCCGCCTCCGTCGGAATACTTGTAGGGGACGTTCATTTTCTCGAGCTCGGCGACGATGGCCCCGCCGTCGCGGTCGCTGAAATTCGAAAACAGCACGCGATAGTCGGGCTGCTGTCCCCACATCCAGACCGCAGCCATGACCGCAACGACTGCTGCCACGCCTATCATCATCAACACTTTTTGCCCGCCAGGTGCGCGGGCAAAATCCATGATGTTGGTCGGTGCCGCGACTCCGCCAGCTTCTGCCATTATCGTGCCCCCGCCATGTTGAGGTCAGACTTCATTTGAATGTTGTGTGCTGTGTTCACGCCGTGCTTTCTCATGAGGATGTCGCCATGAATCGAATTATCGGCAGTCCAGCGAATTCCAATAGGGGGAATAACACGCGGTTTTCGGCGCTTATCGAGCTTATGGATTGCGCGCCGGCTGATAAGGTGAGCACGTGGAAAACCGTCTCAGGCGGTCAGTTCAGTCAAGCAGGGAGGGCGCGATGAGCAGTATAGGCATGATCGATACCGGCAGGATAGAAGCGATGGTGGCGCAGATGAAAGCTACGGCTGCACGTGCGACCCCGTCGATCGAGAAACCCCTGCAAACCCAGCAGGCCCAGCAAGCAAGCGGCGCAGTCGATTTCCAGTCGGCGCTGAAATCGTCGCTCGATTCAGTGAACCAGACGCAGTTGCAGGCACAAAACATGTCCGAGCGTTTTGCGCTGGGTGACAGCTCAGTCAGTTTGTCCGACACCATGATTGCCATGCAGAAATCCAGTATTGCCCTGCAGCAAACCGTGCAGGTGCGAAACAAACTGGTGTCTGCCTATCAGGAAATCATGAACATGGGCGTTTGATCTCGCATCCCCCCAAAAAAACGGCAGCATGAATGCTGCCGTTTTTATGGGGGGTAATGTGTTTAGCGTCGTTTAGTCATCGTTGCGCAGGGCATGACGCAACGCATTTGCCAGGTCTTCAGCAACAAATTTGGCCACGTAGCCGTCCGCCCCCACTTTTTTGACGTGCGCCTCGTTGGCCGCGCCGGTCAGCGAGGAGTGAATCACCACGGGAATCGAGCTGAAACGCGGATCCTGCTTGATGTTGCGGGTCAGGGTGAAGCCGTCCATCTCGGGCATTTCCAGGTCGGTCAGCACCAGTGCGATCTTGTCGCCAATCGCGTGGCCGTCGGCTTGCGCCTTGCTGGACATCGCCTGCAGTTGATCCCAAGCCTCTTTGCCCGTTTTGCACATGATGTAGGGCAGACCCATCGCGGTCAGACCTTCTTCGATCATGGTGCGCGCGACCAGTGAATCGTCCGCTGCCAGAATCACCGATCCGGGCTTGAGGTCGACCTTGGGGCCGATGCGTTCGGGATCGACTTCCAGCCCGGTTGACGGCATGACCTGACGCAGGATGGTTTCCACGTCGAGCACCTGTGCCAGACGATCACTTTTGTCGCCATCGAGGCGCGCGATACTGGTGACCATGCCACCGGCAGCATTGCCTTCGGCTGACAACACCTGTTTCCAGTCCAGTCGCACGATGTCATCCACCGATTCAACGGCGAAAGCCTGGGTGCTGCGGGCATATTCGGTGATCAGCAGGATATTCAAGCCGGTGCTGGGTGTGCAGCCTGTCACGCCTGCCAGGTCAATGACCGGCAAAATCTGGCCGCGTAAATCCACCACGCCCATCATATGGGGTTGCGAGCCGGCGACTGCGGTAATCGTCGGCATCGGGATGATCTCCCTCACCTTGAACACATTGATGCCGAAAAGTTCGGTGCGATTGAGCTGCGGATCGTTTCCCAGACGAAAGAGCAATAACTCCAGCTTGTTGGAGCTGGTCAGATTGGTTCTTTCATCAATTTCCTGCTGGATCGTTTGCATGGTGGGATGTCTCGATTTTTGATTGGATGGTGGGACGTGTTACAGGCTATCCCGCCGTACGCGCTCGATATTCATGACAAAGCGTTGCAGACTGCTTGCCATGGCATTGGGTAGATCGATGAACTTGCAGCCGAGCCGGGTTTGAAATGCGCCGTTTTGCAGGCGAATCTGGGCTGAGTTACATACTTCCAGAGCGGTGATAATCGGTTCGGTGTCGGGCAGCAGCAAGCGGCAGTTGCTTAGAATCCGGCCTGTTTCCGATCCGAGACGGCCGCCGCGTTCGACTATTGCGATGCCACCGCAACCAATGTCCACAATATGCGCAGTGATGGGCTCGCTGTCGTTTTCGCTGGTTGACGGCACGATGCACTTGACCGGATTGGCAATCGGCAGCGGCACCCTGAAATGCTCCCGGCGTTGCAAGCGGATCAAAGACTTCGGCAGCGCGATGCGCAAGGCCGGTAGCTTGTCGTATTCGATCAGGCTCACCAGACCGGTTGAAAACGTAATGGATACCCCATCGAGATGCGTGATGAATTCCGCCGTCTTGCCAGCCATCAACTCATGGTTGAGCGCGTCGCCGCGGGCGCTGTCCAGAATCACCGTGCTATTGTCTTCATTGACCGCGATCACCGAGGTGACAATGATTTGCCGCGTGCTTGGCATGTCGAGATTGACCAGCAAGCGACGCTGCTGGATCGAGCGTAATAGATAGAGAATTTCCGTGCGCGAATGAACCGTGCAGCTGGCAAGCAGGGCGTCGTCGATAGGGCTGAGGGCGAGTGATGAGGATGAAGGCATTCTGATTAAACGGGGAGATTCGGCCGGGGCGGATTGTCAAGTTGTTCCAGATGGTAAAGCCAGGCCAGCAATTCAGCCACTGCGATATATAACTGGGGCGGAATGTGGCTGTCGAGGTCGATCTGCATCAGCAAGGCCAGCAACTCGCGTGATTCATGCACATAGACGCCGGAAGCGCGGGCCTTCTCGATAATTGTATCGGCCAGAATGCCGCGGCCTTTAGCCACGATGCGCGGCGCGCCATCTCCCTCCCGGTAGGCAAGCGCGGCGGCAGCGCGCTGGGAATCAGGCCTTGCCATCGTTTTGCACCGTGACCTTGTGCAGGGCACAACCCGCCGTGGTGAATTGCTCGATCAGGCGAGCCTGATTCTGCTGCAATAGCGTGCTGACTTCAGCCTGTTCAGGCACCAGACGGATGCTGAATGCCTGCTGCGCATCCAGTTTGATGTACACGTCGAGGGTGCCCAGTTGTGGCAGGGTGAGCTTGAGACGCGACTCCCAGGCCATTTCCGCTGCACTGGCGGCAGGCTTGGACGCGTCTTGGGGGGGCGTGTCGGCTTCCTGGCTGACTTGCCATTCCAGTATGTGCCCCGGCCACAGTTCGCCGCGCCAGATGAATTGGGGTGACTCCAGCACCTGCAATTGCTGCGTCAGCAAGGTGTGCATCGGGTTGGCTGATTTCGCGTCTGCGAGTTCGCCGCGACTGCTGGCGTCGGACAGGGCTGTCATCGAGGCGAGCATGGAAGCGAGTTCGGGCGCCGCAGCTGTATGCGCCGTCCGCACCGGCATCCGGTTTTGTGGTTCCTGCATCAGGCCGTCCAGGCTGTCGAGCCCAACGGCCCAGTTCGCCAGATGCGATTCATAAAACAGACCGCTGCGAACCAGCGCAGTGCGCAAGGCAAGCGTCAATTCGCCCGGGTCGGTTGTGGGATGGTCGAGCAGCGGGCTGGCCGGTGTCAGGGTCGGCAGGGTACGTTCGGGCACCCGTTGCATGATCTCGCTCAGCATGCGTGCGGTCTGGCTGAGCTGGGGTGCGTCGGTTTGGGCGGTTTCCGGGGTGTCGAGCAAAAACACGGGCTGCGGCATGTGGCCGGCGAAATGCAGCTTCAGTGTGTCGCCCGTTGCAACCGGGTGCGGCAGGCGCATGGCAACGGTTTGCCCCTCGATCAATACCAGGGCGACTCCCTTGGATTGCCCTTTTACCTGACCGGTGACGGCCTGGCCAATGAGAAGGTGTTCGAATGCGGCGCGGGGTGCGGCCTTGTCACGCTCAACTGCGTCCAGCACAGGCTGGACGGCCAGAATGCGGGACAGAACCTCAGTCGGGAGCATGGAAACAGGCGTTACGCCCGATGTGCACCATATGCTTCAACGCTGTGGCGGCCGCTGCGGGTTATGCTCAGGCGTTGTTGCAGGTCGTTCATGTGCGGCTCGGTCAGGGCGCGAATCTTGGCGTCGTTTTTCAGGATGGCGCGAATGATGGCGACCTTGGTGCGCTGTTCGTTTTCATTCAGCGGCGTCTGCGTGGCCTGCATCAAATGCCCCACGTGACCCCGGCAGTTTTGTTCCAGCTCGGCCAGCTGATCCCATTCGCCTTGCTGGGCGGCATTGAGCATGGTGTCGGTCAGATCGGAGAGCTTGCTATACGTGGTAAGCATATCGTTGCTGTTCATGGTGATCTCCGTTTCAGGCGGCAATGGTGTGGTGGAGGGACGACCGGGCAGCGGCCTGGCCGGCGGGGCCGATCTGTTGCCAGGCGCCGTGCAGTTCGCGCAGCAGGCCCAGTACTTCTTCCAGTGGTGCAATTTGGTTTTTGATATGGGCCAGCATCAGGCGCTGGTTCATGTAGACATACAGCGCGTCCAGTTTGTTCGCGATATCGCCGCCCTGTTTCGGATCGAGTGCGGCGCGCAAGCCTTCCATGATGATGGTGCTGGCCTTGGTGATGGCAGCCGACTTCTTGGCGACATCGCCATCATTCATGTACCTGATCGCCATGCGTACGGACAGTTCAGCGCCTTCATACAGCATGATGATGAGCTGGTGCGGGCTGGCTGCGATCACGCCACTTTCCAGGCCAACATTGGCATAAGCGTTCGCTGCGTTTCGAGTGTTGGTGTACACGGCTATCTCCTGGTGTTATCGGGTTCGGCTATTGAGTTCAGCGTATTCAGTTTGTGTTGCCACTGCCCGGCAAATTGGCCAATTGTTGGGTCAAGAACGAACTGGTGGTGTTCATACTGCTGAGCATGGTGTCGAGTGCGCTGAACTGTGCGCGGTAGCGTTTTTCAATCTGGGCCAGTCGCGTTTCGAGTTGTGCTTGGCGTTGATCCAGATTTTTGATGCTGCTGTCGATGCCATTGGTGCGTGTCTTGAGGCTGCCGTCATCACTGAGCACAGCGCTGAGATAGGTGCTGATCTGGTAGGCGTATCCCGTGCTGAAGGTGACGTTGCCGCGCGCGCCGAGCAGGCCACCGTTGATGAGCAAGCCGAGGCCTTCACTGGCTCCGCCAGTCGCGCCGGTCAGGATCTGGCCGTTGCCGGTGGCGGTGATGCCGTCGATGGTGCCGATGACATCGACGCCGGTGGTGGGGGTGGGCGCGCCAAACAGGCTGGCCAAGCCATTGCCACCTGTCAGCGCAGCTTGCGAAGCGCTGCCGTAGCGGGCCGAGATGATGCTGAGGATGCCTCCGCTCTGGCTGACCGCCACGGCGCCCGCCGAACCTGCCGCACCATTGACCTTGCTCTGGATTTCGGCTGCCAGTGCACTGGCGCTGGCATAGGTGGCCGCGCCAAGCGTAATGCTGATCGCGGTGCCATCGACCGTCAGGTCGAGTTGGTCGTTCACCCCCGCTGTAACCGTCAGGGATGCGGCCAGCGTGCCTTGCGACACGCCGCGCGTGGCCAGCTGGCTGACGTTGACGGCATAGGTGCCGGGCTGGGTTTTGCTGCTGCTGGAACTCATGCTGACCAGGCTGTCGGTGGCTTTGGCCGCTTTGGCGAACAGCGCGGTGATATCGCTGAAGTTCGTGCTGATCGCCGTGTTGAGCTTGGCGGTGTCAAGCGCCAGGGTGCCGTCGCTTTTAAAGCTGACGCCGATCTGCGACAAGCTGGTGAGGCTGCCGCCATTGTCGATGGTGGTGTTCAGCAGGTTACGCATTTCCACCTGGATGCCGCGCGCGGTGCTGTCACCCAGCAGGACGCCATTTTTTGAACCCGCACCGTTGAACGCGGTGAGCGTCTTGAGCGTGCCGCTGGTGCCGTTGTATGCAGTCACAAATGACTGCACTGCGTCGGTGATGGTTTTGGTGTCGCGGCTGACAGCCAGTGTCAGCGGCGTGCCGATATTGGTCGTGGTGAGATTCAGGGTCACGCCTTCAATCGCATTCGTAACGGTATTGGTGGATTGATTCACCGTAATGCCGTCGATCTTGAGTTGTGCGCTTTTCGCTTCACTGACCTGGCTGAGGTTTTTGCCACTGCCAATGGCCGCTGTTGGATCGTAAGCCAGTGCGGACAGGCCGCTGGCATTGGTGCCGGTTGTGTCGTCGTCGGTGACGCTGATTTTCAGGCTGTTGTTCGCGCCGCTGTCGGCCGAGGTGAGCACCAGCCGGTTGCCGGTTGCGCTACCGTCGTTGACGATGGTGGCAGTCACACCGGCATTGGCGGCGTTGATCGCATCGCGCACGCCGGCCAGCGTGTTGTTGGCCGGGGCGATGGTGATGCTTTTCGCAGCCTTGTCGGCATTGGCGGTGAAGGTGTTCAGCCCGCTGTCATAGGTGCCGAACTGGATCGTCAGCGTGCCCGACCCCACCACATCGCTGGTCGCGGCATAGCCTGACGAAGCCAGTTTGTGTTGTTGTGCCAGGTGCAATACTTCGAGCTGATAGCTGGCCGGGGTGGCATTGCCACTGGCGCTGGCGCTTAGCACCTTGGTATCGGACGCAGTGGCGCTGAGCGCCTGAAACTTGCTGCCGCTGCTGAGATCCTGCAGTGCAGTCTGAAAGCTGGCGAGCGCACTGCGCATCTGGCCAAAAGCCGATAACTTCTGGTTGTACGTTTGTTCCTGCTTGGTTAATGCAGCGAGCGGCAGGCGTTCGGACGCCATCAACTGGCTAACGATGCCGTTAACGTCGAGCCCTGATCCAATTCCGGCTGCTGAAACCATGGTCGTCTCCTCAGGCTTTGCGGTTAATCAGCAAGCCCTGCATGCGCTCGATGGATTTGGAAATGGACAGCATGTCCTCGCTGGGAAACTGGCGCAGAACTTCTTCTGTTTGGGTATCGACTACTTTGACAATGGTGCGGCCACTGTCCTCGTCGAGTGAAAACTGGATGTTGGCCGAAGCCGCTTGCACGTAGGCGTTGGCCGACTGCACCGCGGCAGCAACCGCTTGTTGGGTGACCGGTGGCGCAGGGGCGAAAACCGGGTTATCGAGGGTGGCGCGTTGCGCAGGCGTCACTGGCGCGGACGCGGGGGCTGGCCGGATGGCGGCCAGGTCAACGGTATCGACTTTTCCAATGGACATGATCTTTCCCCTTATATCGTGGCGAAGGCGGAACAGGGTGAAATCACCTTGTCCCGCCGTTTGCCGGGGCGCCGGGTTACATTCAACCCTGCGCGCCTTGTATTAACTTACCCGCGCAACAGCGAGAGCACGTTGTTCGGCAGCGAGTTGGCCTGCGCCAGCATCGCGGTACCGGCCTGCTGCAGAATCTGGCCGCGCGTCAGCGAAGCGGTCTCCGAAGCAAAGTCGGCGTCGACGATGCGGCTGCGTGCAGCCGACAGGTTTTCTGACTGGATCTGGATGTTGGACACCACGCTTTCGAAGCGGCTTTGTACTGCACCCAGCGTGCCGCGTGCGGAGTTGACTGCGTCCAGTGCCGAGTCGATTGCGGTGATGGCGAAGGATGCTTGAGCGGCAGTGGCAACCGTCAGGTTGGCGATGCCGGTTTCGGTGGTGGCCGTGCCGGGGATGGTCGTGGCGGCCGTGGAGCCGACGGATAGCCCGGCAAAATCGTTCAAGTCGGTTGCGTTGCCAGAGGTGATGGCGATGCCCAATGCGCTGGTCGAGGTTAGGGTGATAGCACCGGTCGTCGCGCTGGCTGCGGCGGTGACGCCGGTAAGGCCGGTTTTAAGGTTTATCGCATCAGCAAATCCGGCGCCTTGTTCAACGGGACCGAGGGGGCTTCCGCTTACCGCACCGATGTCCACCCCGTTGATGACCAAGTCGCCAAGGACCAGATCACCCATTACAGACGGTCCAATGCCGGAGACGGTTGATGTATAGGTGGCGGGGCCGGCGGCGGCAGTCTGCAGCGTGCCGAGCGCATCCAGATCGACGTCGGCAATGGAAGCCAGCGTGATGGTTTCGCCGGCATCAGAGCCGACCTGGAAGCTCTGCGAAGTGAAGGTGCCGTCGAGCAGCGCGGTGCCGTTGAATTTGGTGGTGGTTGCGACGCGGCCGATTTCTTCTTTCAGCTGCGAGACTTCGGCCTGCAGGGCGGCACGGTCGCTGGTGCTGTTGGTGGCGTTGGCGGACTGGACAGCCAGTTCACGCATCCGCTGCAGCATGTCGCCGACCTTGCCGAGCGAGCCTTCAGCAGTTTGCGCCAGGGAGACGCCGTCGTTGGCGTTACGGGCAGCGACGTTGAGGCCGCGGACCTGAGCGTTCATCCGCTCGGAAATGGCCAGGCCGGCTGCGTCGTCCTT
>JAABQE010000032.1 GCA_011391655.1 Hydrogenophilales bacterium | reverse complement strand
CAGAGGACAAGCACGGCATCAGATGAGCATACGATCGATTCGCCAACTCGTTCCCGCCCTCGAGGTCACCGAAGGCGCGGGGGTTACGGTGCACCGCAGCATCGGCACGCCCGCGCTGCGCAACCTCGACCCGTTTCTGATGCTGGATCACTTCGGCAGCGACAACCCGGACGAATACATCGCCGGTTTTCCGGACCATCCGCACCGCGGCTTCATCACCTTCACCTACATGCTAGACGGCCACATGCAGCACCGCGACAGCATGGGCAACCAGGGTGAACTCAAGCCCGGCGGCGTGCAATGGATGAAGGCGGCCAGCGGCGTGATCCATTCCGAAATGCCGCGCCAGGCCAACGGGTTGATGCGTGGGTTTCAGTTGTGGATCAACCTGCCCGCCAGCGAGAAGATGTCCGCTCCGGCCTATCAGGAGTTCTCGTCTGCGGCCATTCCGGAAGTGGCGCTGGAAAATGGCCGGGTGCGCGTGCTGGCTGGTGAATTCGATGGTACGCGCGGGGTCATCAGCGACCCGGCCACGGATGTGCGCTATCTCGACGTCAGCCTGGACGCTGACGCCAGCTTCAGGCTCCCGCTGGAAACAACCCATCACGCCTTCGTGTACGTCTTTGAAGGCAGCGCCCATCTGGCCGATGCCGCCCTGGCCAGGCACACCCTGGCAGTGCTGGGTGAGGGCGACGCGGTGGAAGTCGTGGCCGGCGCAAGCGGGGCGCGTTTCATTCTGGTGGCCGGGCGGCCGATCGGCGAACCCGTGGTGCAGTACGGCCCCTTCGTGATGAACACTCGCGAGGAGATCGAGCAGGCCATCGCCGATTACCGGGCGGGCACGCTGGTGCACACCCGGGCCAGCATGTCGGGCAACCAGGCCTAATCCACTAAATCTGATTTAGATGCGGCGCGAGTTCGCGCCGCAGGAACGCATGAAAATGCATCATGCCGTCTTCCAGCGGTGTCTGATACGGCCCGGTTTCGCTGACGCCCTGCTGATACAGCGCGCGCCGTCCCCGTTGCATGCGCATGCAGATGTCATCGTCTTCCACCGCAGTTTCCTGGTACGCGGCCTGCTGGGCGTCGACGAAGGTGCGTTCGAACAGGGCAATGTCCTCGGGGTAATAAAACTCGACGACATTGCGGCAGGACTCCACGCCGGTGGGCACGATCGACGACACCACCAGCACGTGCGGATACCACTCCACCATTAGGCCAGGGTAATAGGTCAGCCAGATGGAGCCGTGTGCTGGCACCTTGCCCTGCTGATAGGCCATCACCTGCTCATGCCAGCGCTGGTACACCGGCGACCCGGCCCTGGTCAGCCCACGGTTGACCCCAACCGTCTGCACCGACCACCAGTCGCCGTATTCCCAGTTCAGATCGTCGCAGGTAACAAAATGGCCGAGACCGGGATGGGCGGGACCCACGTGGTAATCCTCCAGATACACCTCGATGAAGGTCTTCCAGTTGCAGGCGTATTCAGTCACTTGCACCGAATCGAGCATGAAGCCGGAAAAATCGAGTTCGCGCGCAGCGCGCATGCCGGCCAGGTCGGCATTGACGTCGCGATCACCGGCAAACAACAGGCCCTGCCAGGTTTGCAGGCCGCTGCGCTTCAGGTTCATGCAGGGATTGCCGGAAAACTCCGGCGCCCCCAGCAGTTTGCCCTGGCGGTCGTAGGTCCAGCGATGGATCGGGCAAACGATGTTGCCGGACGGCAATTTGCCGCGCCCTTCCAGCATGATCGCCTGGCGATGGCGGCACACGTTGGACAGCAATTCGGTGCCAGAACCGCTGTTGACCAGCAGCTTCGCGCCATCAAACAATTCCAGCGCATGATAGTCGCCCGGCTCGGGCACCATCAGTTGATGGCCCACATAGCCGGAACCGTGCTGGAACAAATGTTCAAGTTCCAGCCTGTAAATGGCTGGATCGAAATACCAGGAAACTGGCAACTGTGGCGAAGTTAGCGACAAGGCGCTGGATTCGGCGAGATCGCTCATGGCGCACCCTACACAATCAGCCCCCTTCCGGTATGCACCAGAAGCGGCAAGCGTGACCGAAAACGGCCACCATTAATAAACAATCGGGACAAGAAAACAGGGCGTCGATTGGGGCGACGAACGCCCCGATGCCTACCGATTCGACCAATGGCTCCCCGATGGCAAGACACATCACGCTTCGGAGAAGGGCTTGGATTTTAGCATAGGCCGCCATCGCCTCGACCTGCTGAACGCTCCGCCCAAATTGACCCACAACCCATACGGTTTTGTCGCGCTCCGACACGGCTAGAATGGCGTCTTTTCCAGAGGTATTCCCCCATGTCCGAACCCGTTGTGTATGAACGCGCGCCTGCCGAACTCGAACTCGAACCCGGCGAATACTGGTGGTGCTCGTGCGGCCGCTCGATGACCCAGCCATTTTGTGATGGCTCGCACGAAGGCACCTCCATGGAACCGGTGCCATTTGTCATCGCGGAAAAAACCACGGTGTGGCTGTGCAACTGCAAGCACACCAAAGAGAAGCCGTTCTGCGACGGCACCCACAACGATTTGTCCGACGATATTTTCTAAGCAGATGTTTCAGGATGGCCCAGTGAAATGACCCCGGCCGCCGCACCCGAGGACATACTCGATTTCTGGTTCGGCCAGCCGGGCTCGGCCGCAGACGTTGCCGCACGGAAACGCGCACTCTGGTTCGGCAAATCGGCTGCCAACGACCAGCTGGTGACCGAGCGCTTTGCCGGCACGCTCATCGCAGCGGGTGCGGGCAAGCTCGATCACTGGGCACTCACCCCGCGCGGGCAACTCGCGCTCATCGTCGTGCTCGATCAGTTTCCCCATCACATCCACCGCGATCACGGACAGTCGTTTGCTTATGATGCGCAGTCGCTCGCACTCGCGCAGGCCATGATCCAGAATGGCGACGCTACGCGCGTCGCGCCGATTGAGCGGGTGTTTGTTTACCTGCCGCTGGAGCACGCCGAATCGCTCGCGCTGCAGGATCAATCCGTCGCGCTGTACGCACAGCTCGAAGCCGACGCCCCTGCCGCTGAGCGCCCCCTGTTCAAGGGGTTTCTCGACTACGCGCAGCAACACCGCGATGTCGTGGCACGTTTCGGTCGCTTTCCGCACCGCAACGCATTGCTCGGACGTCCTGGCACGGCCGAAGAAATCGAATTCCTCAAGCAGCCCGGCTCCCGCTTCTAGGCGTGAGTTGCACCCGCCAGACGCTTTTGCGTCTGGCAACATCGCCTGGCCATCACCACCCAACATCTCAACACAAGTATCGAAATGCCAACACCAGCATGGGCTGGTTCGCGTTGCCGATGAGTGCGGGCTGATTCACCAGATACCCCCGCCAACCCGGTCAGTGGGGCAGAACTGGCTACGAACATCGCGATCGATCCGGAATTCGGCCACTCGCTCCGTGTGATGACCCACCCGCGCAACCAAGCGTATGCATGGGGTTAATGCCCTTTTCCACGCCACCCGTCCGGGCGAACGTAGTCGTTTCCCGCCAGCTCATACATGCCGTCATACATGCCAACGTAGCGCCTCGACAACCTGCCCCGACAAGGGGCATTTTCATTTCCTGGGGGCGGGTATGGGGTGGTCGGGTTCTTGCAGGGATGTCGCTACAAGCTGGCTGTGATTGCAAGCAACTAAAAACAATACGTATACCAGCTTGGTTTGCCTTCCGTCTTCAAGCGTGAAGGCAGGGTGTGAAAACCCATCTGTTTATTAAACAAAACTACAAGGGATCAAAGTGAAACACGAAAAAATGTATCAAGTACTAAAAGCCGGACTGATCGCCGGCGGACTCGTGCTGGCGACCCCGGCATTGGCTGCGGGATATTGTTCGGCCGGCATGGCGACTGAAGGCATTGCGGCAGGCAACGTCAGCTTTGAGAGCGCCAGCGCCGATGACTGTTACGGTGTGGGGGCTGGCAATATCAACGGCAACACGGGTGCGGCCATTCTGAATGACATGACCTGGGGAACCGGCTGGACCTACCTCGACGCCACCGATGACTCAAGTGCAACCTTCATGGGGATCGAGTTTTCCGTAACCGCCACCCCGGACAGCTCGGGAAGCTTTACGCTGACGGGCACGGACATCAACGGCCCCGCACCGTTGAACCTGCCATCCGCGTTCGACTTCGTGGTGGGGCTGAAGGGCGGCGATGAATACGCCTTGTGGGGATTCGACAACGTCATGATCGATGGTGCCGACAGCGGAACCTTCAGCATTGTGTTCACCAATCGCGGCGGCAACACCCCCGCGCTCTCACACATGATCGTGTT
>JAABQE010000031.1 GCA_011391655.1 Hydrogenophilales bacterium | reverse complement strand
AGCAGTGAGCGGTGAGCGGGCAACCGTTCACCGCTTTTTGCTTTTTCCGCTTACTGCTCACTGTTTACCGCTCACCATCATGTCAAAACGCGACTACTACGAAGTCCTCGGCGTCGCCAAAAACGCCTCGGACGAAGAAATCAAGAAGGCCTACCGCAAGCTGGCCATGAAGCACCATCCTGACCGCAACCCGGACGACAAGGGCGCGGAGGAAAAATTCAAGGAAGCCAAACAGGCGTACGAAATGCTGTCCGACTCGGACAAGCGCGCAGCGTACGACCAGTTCGGCCATGCCGGCGTCGACCAGCAGGCCGGCATGGGCGGGGGGGGGGGCGGATTCTCCGATGCCTTCTCCGACATTTTTGGCGACATCTTCGGCGGCGGAGGCGGCGGCAACCGCCGCGACCGCGTCTATCGCGGTGCCGACCTGCGTTACAACCTGGAAATCGGACTGGAAGAAGCCGCGCGCGGCACCGAAACCAAAATCCGCATCCCCACGCTCGAAGAATGCGGGGTCTGCCACGGCAGCGGTGCCAAGCCCGGCACCACCCCCACCACCTGCACCACGTGTGGCGGGCACGGCCAGGTGCGCATCCAGCAAGGCTTTTTCTCGGTGCAGCAAACCTGCCCGCGTTGCAGTGGAACCGGCAAAATGGTGACGGATCCCTGCACCGCCTGCCATGGCGAAGGCCGGGTCAAGAAGCACAAGACCCTGTCCGTCAAGATTCCTGCCGGCGTCGACAACGGCGACCGCATTCGTTTGGGCGGCGAAGGCGAAGCGGGCGTCAACGGCGGGCCTGCCGGGGATTTGTACGTCGTCATCCAACTGAAAGAGCATGCCGTCTTCAAGCGAGACGGTGACAATTTGCATTGCGAAATGCCGATCAGCTTTGCCACGGCGGCTTTGGGCGGCGAAGTCGACATCCCCACCCTGGACAGTCACGCCAAAATCAAGATTCCACCAGAAACGCAAACCGGCAAGGTGTTCCGTCTACGCGGAAAAGGGATCAAGGGGGTGCGCAGTCAGGCACCAGGCGACCTGATGTGCCACATGCAGGTGGAAACGCCGGTGAATCTGTCCGAGCGTCAGCGCGAATTGCTGCGCGAGTTTGATGACTTGAGCCCGGGACGTAACAACAATCCACGCGCGCAGTCGTTCATGGACAAGGTGAAATCGTTCTTCGGCTAGTCAACGGCTGATTACTCAGGCAGCGGCTGCAAACAGGCGGAAGAAATTCTCGCTGGTGGCCGCGCCCACTGCCTCGGGTGTCATGCCACGCACGCGTGCGATTTCTTCCGCCACGTGCTTCACATATCCCGGCTGGTTGGTCTGGCCGCGATGCGGTACCGGCGCCAGATACGGCGAATCCGTCTCGATCAGCATGCGTTCCAGCGGAATCGCCTCTGCCACCTCGCGCAAGGCAGTGGCGTTCTTGAACGTCACAATGCCGGAAAACGAAATATAAAACCCCAGATCAATCGCTGCTTCGGCCACCGCCAGGCTTTCGGTAAAGCAGTGCATTACCCCGCCCGCCTCGCCTGCCTGCTCTTCGCGCATGATGCGCAACGTATCGTCAGCGGCCGCACGCGTGTGGATCACCAACGGTTTGTGCGTGATCCGCGCGGCACGTATATGGGTGCGAAAGCGTTCGCGCTGCCATTCGAGATCACCGGTCAGGCGAAAATAATCCAGGCCGGTTTCACCAATCGCCACCACTTTTGGGTGGTCAGCCAACGCAACCAGTTCGTCCACGCTCGGCTCGGTGCAGTCCTCGTGGTCAGGATGCACGCCCACTGAGGCGTACACATTCGGATACGTCTCGGCGAGGCGGCGAATATCGGGAAATTTTTCCAGTTCCACACTGATGCATAACGCGTGGCTCACCTGGTTGGCCTGCATCAGCTCGAACAGTTCAGGCAGCTTGTCAGAAAAGTCGGGGAAATTGATGTGGCAGTGAGAGTCGATATACATGGTGCGGCTGAAGCGCGCGGGCGCATGGTGGGGTCAATAAAGTCACCCACACCGCTTGATGCTGCTACATCGTATGGGTGGGACGCTGTGATTTTAACGAACCGCCGAGAAAGCCTTCAATTTTCTTTTGTGCGGCCCGGCCGCTTTCGTTCGCCGCGAACTGCACCCCCACACCCTGAGTGCGGCCGCCATGCGAACCGACAGGCGTCACCCACACGACCTTGCCGGAGACCGGAAGCTTGGCTGGGTCTTCCATCAGCGTCAGCAGCATAAAAACATCTTCACCCATCTTGTAGGTTTTATTGGTCGGAATGAATAAGCCACCGCCCTTGATAAAGGGCATGAAAGCAGCGAACAAGGCTGATTTTTCCTTGATCGAAAGGGACAGCACACCGGGCCGGACTTGTCCCACAATATCGTTTGGAATTGCACTCATGATCGTATCTCTTCGCCGTATCTCTATTCAATCGAACACATGTCGGTACTGAATCAGCCAAGCCTGCAACTGCAGGCTGCGGTTGAGCGGGTGCGCCAGCGTCCTGCCTTCGGCTGCCTGTATTTTGGCCAGTGCCAGCAAACCTGCCAGATCAGCCTGTTTGCCCAACTGTCCCAGCACATCTGAAAAATCGCGGTTAAACCGCACATTTCCCTGCAATTTCACAGCCAGCAAATCGCTCAGCCACTTGTACACCACGTTATGCCAGGTCTGCGGACTGATCGCCTTCCAGCGCTCACCCAGGGTGACGGGATCAAGCTGATCGGGACGCGCCAGCCCTTCCAGCACACCACGACGCTCATCCATTTCACCACTGCCCCAGCCCTGTGCGACAAGGGGAGATCCCCCAGCCAGCGCCAGCAGATTCATCGCGTCATTCACGCCTTGCCCGGACAACCATTCTGAAGCCATCTCGACAGGCGGCAAGCCAATGTCGAAACGGGAACAGCGGCTGCGGATAGTCGGCAGCAAGCGACGCGGCTGATCCGAAACCAGCACGAACACCGTATTTAACGGCGGCTCTTCCAGTACCTTTAACAAGGCATTGGCAGAAGCGATATTGAGCGCATCAGCCGGGTTGACCAGCACGACGCGGTAACCCGCCCGATAAGTCGACAGGCGGACGAAATCGACCGCTTCACGCGCCTGGTCGACCTCAATGGCGGTGGCCATCCGCGTCTCGCCTTCCTTGGTGGTTTTTTCCTGCAGGGTGATGACGCGAAAGTCCGGGTGGGTGCCGGCATCGAACCAGTGACAGGCCGGACAACTGCCGCAGGCCGCGCCGTCGGTCTGTGGCGCTTCGCACAGCAGGGTTTGCGCCCACGCCTGCGCCAACGCGCCTTTGCCAACGCCGCGCGGACCAGCCAGCAGCAAGGCCTGCGCCGGACGCCCCCGCGTCGCCAGCAAACGCTGCCACGACGCCTCCAGCCAGGGATAGGGGGCGTTCACGTCAAGTCCTGCAGCAGTTGACTGATTTCAGTTTGCAGTTCAGCAATGCTGTGGCGCGCATCCAGTACCCGAATGCGCTTGGGGTCAGCCTGCGCCCGGTCCAGATAGGCCTGACGCACCCGGTTGAAAAACTGGTCGGCCTCGCGCTCGAAACGGTCGGCTGCACGCGCGGCAGAACGGCGCGCCTCGGCCACCTCCGGCGGCACATCGAACAGCAACGTGAGATCGGGCGCAAAGCCGCGCTGTACCCAGGCTTCCAGCGCAGCAATGCGTTCCACCGCAATGCCACGCCCACCACATTGGTAGGCATAGCTGGCATCGGTAAAGCGGTCGGACAGCACCCACGCCCCGCGCGCCAGCGCTGGCAGAATCAACTGCGCCAGGTGTTCCTGCCGTGCGGCGAACATCAACAGCAACTCGGTGTCCGCATCCATGTCGCGATGCAGCAGCAGTTCGCGCAGGGTTTCACCGAGCGGCGTGCCGCCGGGCTCACGGGTGACGATGACCTCCCTGCCCTGCTGGCGCAGCCAGTCGGCGACAAAGCCCAGATGGGTGCTTTTACCGGCGCCATCGACCCCATCAAGCGTAATGAATTTTCCGGTCATGCTCATCGTTGGTAGCGGTTTACCGCGCGGTTATGGGCGTCGAGGGTGGTGGAAAAAACATGGGTGCCGTTGCCCCGTGCAACGAAATACAGCGCCTGCGTGTTGGCCGGGTTGAGTGCGGCCCGAATGGCGGCTTCGCTTGGCATCGCAATCGGCGTCGGCGGCAGTCCAGCGCGGGTGTAAGTGTTGTACGGCGTATCGCGTTGCAGATCGACTTTGCGCAAATCGCCATCAAAACGCTCGCCCAATCCATAAATCACGGTGGGATCGGTTTGTAGACGCATGCCCAGCTTGAGCCG
>JAABQE010000030.1 GCA_011391655.1 Hydrogenophilales bacterium | reverse complement strand
GGCCGAAGGCATGAATCCTGCGGTGATTACTGCAGAATTCCACGAGCTGGCGCTGGGCGAACCGCTGGCGATTTCCGGTGCGCATGGCGACGGTATTTCTGATCTGGTGGACTTGGCGCTGGCGCCGTTTTCTGCCGAGGAAGAAAAAACCGACGATTTCGGGATCCCGAAAATCGCGCTGGTGGGGCGCCCCAACGTCGGCAAATCGACGCTGGTCAACGCGCTGGTGGGCGAAGAGCGCGTGATTGCATTCGACCAGCCCGGCACCACGCGCGATTCGATTTATGTCGATTTCGAACGCGATGGCAAGCCGTATACCCTGATCGATACCGCCGGCGTGCGGCGTAAAGGCAAGGTGTTCGAGACGGTGGAAAAATTCTCCGTCATCAAAACCCTGCAAGCGATTGAAGACTCCAATGTGGTGGTGCTGGTGCTCGATGCGCACGAGAACATTTCCGATCAGGATGCGCATCTGGCGGGCTTCATCCTGGAAGCCGGGCGTGCGTTGGTGGTTGCGATCAACAAATGGGACGGCATTAGCCCCGAGCAGCGTGAAGATGTGAAACGCGACATCGGGCGCAAACTGGCCTTCCTCGACTTTGCCCGTTTCAACTACATTTCGGCGCTGAAGGGCAAGGGCCTGGAAAACCTGTTGAAGGATGTCGAAGCCGCGCATGCCGCCGCCTTCATCAAACTCTCGACGCCCAAACTCACGCGCGTGCTGGAAATGGCGGTGGAGCAGCACACCCCGCCCAAAAACGGCTTGTTCCGCCCGAAGCCGCGTTACGCCCACCAGGGCGGCAAGAATCCGCCCGTGATCGTGCTTCACGGCAACGCACTGGAAGGTTTGCGCGACGATTACAAACGCTACCTTGAAAGCAGCTTTCGCAAAGCGTTCAATCTGCAGGGCACACCGTTGCGCATCCAGATCAAGGAAGGTGAAAGCAAAAACCCGTATGAAGGCAAAGTGCGCGGGCCGCTCACCGAAAGTGAAGCGACACGGATGCGGCGCAAAAAGCGGGTGCGGCGCAAGGTCTACGGCGCCTGAGCGCGCCTGGTCAGATCAATTCAGTCCGGATCATTCCAGCGCGGCTCCACCCACAGGGAGGTCGTGGTTGTCCCTCTGCGGGGATAAGATAAAGCCAATGAGTCGACTACAACCACGCTCTAATGCCGATTAATCGGCAACAGCGACGCTCAATCCAGCCAGCGCACCAGATAAAACAGTTTGAATCCTTCGGACGAACGCGACGGCCCGCTGGCAAGCGCCGCATGGCGGCTTTTTGCCGGGTCGGCATGCGCCAGCGCGTCAGCCTCGCTGGGATACACCTCGACCACGCCTTCGGGGAAACGGTTACGTTTTTTGCCCGACGGCGAATAAATCACCACGGCCGAGGTGCCGACAACCTTGGCCTCGATATCCGTAAATAGACTGCTGGCCTGGGGCATGGGATGTCCCGTGGCTTAGTGGGTTTTCTTGGGGATGCTGCTGATTTTGACGGCGTGGGTGTTCGGCGTTTCGTCGGTGAAGTGCGGGCGCTCATCCAGGGTGCGTCCGGTGAGGCGTGCCAGTTCGGTCTCGCGGTTGGAAATCACCATCAGGCAGTCCTTGATGTTGAGTACGGTGTCTTCAGACAGCGGGCTGGGATTGCCATTGCGCGGTGCGGTGTCACGCACGATCGAGGTGAGCGTCTTGCGCATCATGCGCATGATGCGCTGTTCGTCTTGCAGGGTTTGTTCGATATCCATGGCGAAGCTCCGGAGTGCGGCAAAGAACGCTTATTGTCGACGCCGGTCAGGGCTTCGTCAACGCAAGTCCCTGGTGTGGGCGGGGATAAAAAGCCCGAGTGGGGGCATAAACAGAATGAACCACCGCCGTTTGGTGGCTGCTTTATGCTTGCCGGCGGAGGAAACACCCATGTCTGAGATTCAAGCTGATTCGAGCGATGTCCGCGAAATTCGCATCAACCCGATTGTGCCGAGCGAATCGGTGCTCGTTGCCACCGCGCGCAGCATGCGCCCGAAAAAGGCAGAAGAGCTGGCGCCGCGTGATACCCGCAAGCATGTCGATACCTGCCCGTTTTGCCGGGGCAATGAGCACAAGACGCCGCCGCTGATCATGGCCTGGCCGGAAACCGGCGACTGGCAAATCCGCATGGTCGAAAACCTCTATCCGGTGCTGGGCGACGACCGCGCGCAGAGCGGTTTCACCTTCGGCTTGCAGCAGACCATCGATGGCTACGGGCGGCACGAAGTCATCATCGATCATCATGAGCATGGAACCGCCATTCACGAGATGGCCGAATCGCATCTGGCTGCGTTGTTTGGCGTCTACCAGACGCGGATGCGGCAACTGTTCGAGTCGGACGAGCGCCTGAAATATGTGCTGATTTTCAAGAACTTTGGTCCGGCGGCCGGCGCGTCGATTCCGCATACGCATAGCCAGGTGATCGCCATGCCGGTGGTGCCAGTCAACGTCGATGCCGAGGTGAGCAACAGCGCCATCCATTACGCCAAGCACCACCACTGTATTTTTTGCGCGCTGATCGACGAGGCGCTCACTTTTGAAGCGACGCTCTACGATCGCGCGTCCGGTGCAGTTCGACGCAAGATCAATGTGGGTCAGTATGTGGTCGAACGTGGCGAAAAGTTCATCGCTATCAAGCCGTTCGCCAGCCGCTACGAATGGGAAGTTCATATCCTGCCGCTGACCCACCAGGCTGACTTTCTCGACCTGCGTGCCGAGGACATGGCCGATCTGGCGCGGGTGCTGAAACGCACCATGGCGCGTCTGGATGCGGTCATCGGCGGCGCGCAATACAATTTCTTCCTGCACTCGGTGCCACATGACGCGCAACAGGACGCGCACGCGCCCAGTTATCACTGGCATCTGGAAATTTGTCCACGTACGTCGATCCCCACCGGCTTTGAGCTGGGCTCGGGGTTGTTTGTCAACACCATCAATCCGGAACAGGCAGCGGAACGTCTGCGCGCAATCACGCTGTAGCAAGCTGGGTGGGGCTAGAATGACGCATCGATAACCCGTCGCAAGGGCCACCATGCTGACAGTCAACGAAGCCGATCCCAAAAGTCTGTCTGCTGGTTATGGCGACACGCATGTTGATCGCCTGAATGCGTTGTGGAAGCTGTCCGTGCAACGCGGACTCAGCGATTCGGAACGTATCCGCGCCATGCTGGACATGGCGGCGGAGGTGCTGGACATGGATCTGGTGATGCTGGGCGATTTTGGCGAACACTACACGGCGCGTTATGTCAGCGACCGGCTCGGTGTGCTTGCAGAAGGATCGCAGATGCTGGTGGAAACGGTGCTGTGCCATGCTGTTCATCTCACCCGCGAACCCAGTCATATCCCCGATCTGCGTGAGCACCCGGTCTATGTCAATCATGTGCTGGTAAACCAGTTGGGGCTGCGAACCTATTCCGGTCTTCCGGTGTCGGTCGGCGACGATGCACGCTGGGTGCTGGCCTTCTTGCGCCAACACAGAGAATCCCCACCCGATGCGGTCGATATCGCCTACATGGGCTTGATTGCTGACTGGCTCGGTAATGCTTTGTATCAGTCCGCGCAAAAGGAACGGTTGCAAAGTATTGCGCTGACCGATCAACTGACCGGTTTGCCCAACCGGCGCGCCGCAGAAGAACGCTTGCGACTGGAGCAGGCGCGGATTTCGCGTGACGGCAATGGCTATGCGCTGGCCTTGCTTGATCTTGATCACTTCAAGACGGTGAATGACCGCTATGGCCATGCGGTGGGCGACGACGTGCTGAAGGCCATGGCGCGCCGTTTTGAAGCGGGGTTGCGCGAGGGCGACTGGGTTGCGCGTTGGGGGGGCGAAGAGTTTTTGTTTGTTTTGCTCGGCAGCACGGAGGAAGACGCCGCCAGCATTATGGGTCGGTTGGCCAATCAGTCCCGTATGGAACCGGTTCAGACCAGCGTAGGCAATATTTCGCTGAGTTTTTCGGTTGGTGTGGCCGCGTTTGGCACGCACGACACCGATATCCGGCCTCTGCTGGAGAAAATTGATCACGCGTTATATCAAGCCAAGGCAAACGGCCGAGATCAAATCCGGGTGGCAGCGCATTCCGGTCTCAACATGCCCTGGAACAGTTCGCTGTTGCGGCAGTCGCTGGCGGAAAAACGGGTGAGATATGCGGCACAAGTCATCGTTGACCTGCAGAGCGGACAGGCAATTGCCGATGAGGCGCTGGCGCGCATCGTGACCCCGTCTGGCGAAATTGTTGAGGCCAAGGATTTTGTGGAGTTGGCTGAAGGCCTGGGATTGATGGCCGAAATCGACCGCCAGGTGACGCGTGAGGT
>JAABQE010000029.1 GCA_011391655.1 Hydrogenophilales bacterium | reverse complement strand
GCGTATTGCGCACGGATGGCATGCGCATGCACCGCACGCTTGGCGATGGGACGGATCGAGCGCAACACCTTCACCTTTTCGTCACGCAGCGCGTCGGCTTCCAGCGCGGGCGGCGGCTCCATGGCCACCACGGTCAGCAACTGCATCAAGTGGTTTTGCAGCATGTCGCGCAGCGCGCCCGCGCGGTCGTAATAATCGGCGCGCTTTTCGATGCCGATGGATTCGGCCACGGTGATCTGCACGTGGTCGATAAAATTGCGGTTCCACAGCGGCTCGATCAAGGTGTTGGCAAAACGGAAAACGAGCAGGTTTTGCACGGTCTCCTTGCCGAGAAAGTGATCAATGCGATACACCTGCTCCTCACCGAAATGCTGGTGCAGCAACTGGTTCAGCACCCGCGCCGATTCGATGTCTTCGCCAAAGGGTTTTTCAATCACCACCCGGTTCAGCCCGCGCGGCTTGTTGAGGCCGACGGCTTCGAGATTGTGGATGACGGCGGAAAACTCGGCTGGTTTGATCGCCAGGTAAAACACCGTGCTGGAGCAAGCCGATTCCGGCGGAAGATTGTCGGCCAACGCCTGATACGAAGCGACATCGTTGAGGTCGCCCTGCTGATAGCGAAATCGCGCGACAAAGCGCTCGAATACCGGCGTATCGAGGCTGCCCTTGATCTTGGGGGCCAGCACCTCGCGCATGTGCGCACGCCATTGTTCGTTGCTCCAGGGGCGACGCGCAAACGCCACGATACTGAGCGATTCAGCCAGCCGCGCGGCCGCTTCCAGGTGATACAGCGCAGGCAGCAGCTTGTTGCTGGCAAGGTTGCCCGTGGCGCCAAAAATCACGAACGTGCATGGCAACATTACCTCGGGATCAGCACTCATTTGCCGTCTTCCTTGACTGCGTGACCACCGAATCCCTGGCGCATTTTGGCGAGCATTTTGGCTGCGTAGTCGTTCTTGCCCTGTGTGGCGAAGCGCATCATCAGGGACATCGTCATCACCGGCGTGGGCACGCCCTGCTCAACCGATTCGAGCACGGTCCAGCGGCCTTCACCCGAATCCGATACAAACGGCTCGATATTGTCGAGCGTCTGGTCCTTGGCGAGAAAGTCCGCCGACAAGTCCAGCAGCCAGGAACGCACCACGCTGCCATGCCGCCACAGTTCGGCGATGTTGCTCATGTCGAGGTCGAAGTCCGACTTGTTTTTCATCAGCGCGAAGCCTTCGGCAAACGCCTGCATCATGCCGTACTCAATGCCGTTGTGAACCATCTTCACAAAGTGCCCGGAGCCGACCGGCCCGGTGTGCAGCCAGCCGGTGGTAGGCGTCGGCGCAAAGGCTTCCATATACGGTTTCAGCCGCGCCGCTGCAGCATCGCTGCCGCCAAACATGATGCAGTAGCCGTTATCCAGCCCCCATACCCCGCCCGACACACCAGCATCGGCATACTCGACCTGCTGCGCCGCCATCATTTCGGCGCGGCGCTGATCGTCCTTGTAATAGGCATTGGCGCCGTCGACCACCAGGTCGCCAGGGCTCAGAAAAGGCATCAGGGTAGTCAGCGCGGCTTCGGTGGCGTCGCCTGCGGGCAGCATCAGCCAGACGATGCGTGGCGTCTGCAAGGCAGCAACCAGTTCGGGCAAACTGGCGCAGGCGAGGTGTCCCGTCTCCGCCGCAATGGCTTCACTGACCTCATGGCTGCGATTGTTCAGCGCGATCTTGATGCCCTTGCGCGCCAGTCGCCGCGCCATGTTGCCGCCCATGCGACCCAGTCCGACGATACCAAATTCCATACTTGACTCCTGTTTTTAAAGATGGCCATCTGCCCGGCGCAACATTCATGCCAACAGCAAATAGGTGAAAAAATGCGCAATTGACGCGCGATAGGGATAAAACGTGCCCCTATCAGGTGCACGATGCACCGGATCAGGCCAGCAAACCGGGGAACAGTGTACCCAGCCCATTCGCGATCATTTCAATTGAAATGGCCGCGATGATCAAGCCCATCAAGCGCGTAACGACGTGAATCCCGGTTTTGCCCAGCCGTTTGGCAATCGTCGGCGCGGCGCGAAACGTCAGCCACACCGACAAGGCCACCAGCGCCACCGGAATCACCAGGGCCGACAGGTGCAGCACATCCCCCGGAGTTGCGCCCGCCGCCACGATCATGTGCGTGATCGCACCCGGCCCGGCCAGCAGCGGCACCCCCAGCGGCACAACGCCCACCGTCTCCTTTTCTTCTGCCTCCTCTGCCTCGTCCTGCGTCTGCCGTTGCGGACTAACACGCGCCTGCACCATCGACAGGGAGAGCAGCAGCAACAGCAAGCCACCGGCCACCGAAAAGGCCGCGAGACGAATACTGAAGAAACTCAACAGGGGTTCGCCGACAAAGGTGAACAACGTCAGCACGCCGAACACGGTCAATGCCGCAATGCGCGCCGCTGCGTGGCTCTGCGCCAGCGTGTAGCCCTGGGTCGCAAGGAGGAAAATCGGAATGACGCCGACCGGATCAACGATGGCAAACAGCGCAAGCGCCGCTTTAATGAGTTCGGACAGTTCCATGCCGTACATCATAGCCGCGGCACGTCAAAACCTTTTACGGCCGCCTGAATACCAGATCCCACACCCCATGCCCAAGACGGATGCCGCGTTGCTCGAACTTGGTCAGCGGACGCGTATCGGGACGCGGGGCGTAATCGGCCACCGTATTGGTCAACAGCGGTTCGGCCGCGAGCACCGCCAGCATCTGCTCGGCGTAATCCTGCCAGTCGGTCGCCAGATGAATGTAACCGCCCGGCTGAATGCGGCTGGCCAGCAAAGCAACCAGCGGCGGCTGGATCAGGCGGCGCTTGTGATGGCGTTTTTTATGCCACGGATCGGGGAAGAAAATATGGATGCCCGCGAGACTGGCCGGCGCGAGCATGTTGGTCAGCACTTCGACCGCGTCGTGCTGGATGACCCGCACATTGGTCAGGCCGCGCTCGCCCACCTGTTTCAGCAATGCGCCCACACCCGGGGTGTGCACTTCAACTCCGAGGTAATCATTTTCAGGATGGGCCGCGGCAATTTCGGCCAAGCCCTCGCCCATGCCAAAACCGATTTCCAGAATATGCGGCGCGGCGCGACCAAGGGCCGCGTCGAGATCAAGCAAGCCGGCCTGATACGGCAGCATGCACTGCGGCCCGATTTCGGCCAGCGCACGCGCCTGGCCGGGGCCGACGCGGCCGGCGCGCAGCACATAAGAACGGATGCGCGGATGCGCGCCAGTGTCGCTCATGCTTATTTGGTGCCCGTGTTGCTATTTTCAGCGATGAGGCCACTGGTGGGCGAACTGGGGCTGGCCTGATAGATCTTTTTCGGCATGCGGCCAGCCAGAAACGCCTCGCGCCCGGCTTCCACGGCTTTCTTCATCGCCGACGCCATCAGCACCGGATTGCCGGCGCCGGCGATGGCGGTATTCATCAGCACGGCATCGCAGCCGAGTTCCATCGCAATGGTCGCGTCGCTGGCCGTGCCGACACCGGCATCGACGATCACCGGCACGCTCAGGCGATCAATGATGATTTGCAGATTCCACGGATTGAGGATGCCCATGCCGGAGCCGATCAGGCTCGCCAGCGGCATCACCGCAACGCAGCCGATGTCTTCCAGCTGTTTGGCGGCGATCGGGTCGTCCGAGGTGTAGACCATCACCTGAAAGCCGTCCTTCACTAGCACCTCAGCGGCCTTGATGGTTTCGGCCACGTTGGGATACAGCGAGGCCGGATCGCCCAGCACTTCGAGCTTGACCAAGCTATGGCCGTCGAGCAGTTCGCGCGCCAGCCGCAAGGTGCGAATCGCGTCATCCGCCGTGTAGCAGCCGGCGGTGTTGGGCAAATAGGTGTATTTCGACGGCGGCAAGGCGTCGAGCAAGCTCGGCTGGCTGGCATCCTGGCCGATATTGGTGCGGCGGATGGCAACGGTGACGATTTCCGCGCCCGAAGCTTCAACCGCAAGGCGGGTCTGTTCAAAATCCTGATATTTGCCGGTTCCCACCAACAGGCGGGAGGCATAGGATTTTCCGGCGATAACGAGAGGGTTCATGGGTTTGGGGGGTAAAGGCTAGGGAAATATCCTGATCAGCCGCCGCCGACTGCGACGACGATTTCCAGACGGTCGCCACTGGCAAGCGACGTGCTGGCATGCTGGCTGCGTGGGACGATTTCGCCATTTTTCTCGATAGCGATGCGTTTGCCCACCAGGTCCAGTGATTCGATCAGTTGACTCAGGGTAAGCGGTGCGGGAAAGCGGCGCGGCTCGCCGTTGATATGAAGTTCAATCACAAAACACTTCTCAATGACTTAGCGGAATCAGGGGCTTTTAACGG
>JAABQE010000028.1 GCA_011391655.1 Hydrogenophilales bacterium | reverse complement strand
CAGCTCGGTGTGCGATTCGCCGGCGCCGCGCCCGCCGACCCCGCTTCGCTGCCGCCCCTGCGGGCCCGCGAGCTTCGCCGCCTCGCGCAGGCGCGGCGCCAGGTAGCCCAGGCGCGCGATCTCCACCTGCGCGCGCGCAGCGGGGGAGCGCGCATTGCGGTGGAAAATCTCGAGAATGACCATGGTGCGATCCATCACTTGGCAGCCGACCTCGTTTTCGAGGTGGCGCGCCTGCGACGGGGAGATCTCGTGATCGACGAAGATGGCATCGATCGGGACGGGCGAGACATTCTCGTCCAGCCCCTCGACGACGGTGGAGAGGCGATACAAGGGGTTCAGCGAACCGGCGTCGGGCTCGGTTTCGTCGCCTGGTTCGCCACTCACAAAGTGGCGAATCTCCTGCCGTTTGCCCACGCCCAGATACGCCGTCGAGTCAAAGCCGGACCGCTTCTGCGTGAAGGTGCGGGTGACCGTGTACCCCAGCGTCTTGGCCAGCTCGCGCAGTTCGGTGAGCGACGCCTCGAACTCAACGTCGCTCACCCCCGGCAGTTGTACCGACGCTACGATGGCGTACTGGGGCTTTTCTTTGACGTCTTTTTGCATGCGGCGTGTGTTTCTGTTGGGTGGACGAAGCCAGGCATTATCCGCCAATGTGATCGGCGCCGGTATTGCACCGCGCAACCCAAACCCCTCGCCTTAAGCGTGCAGTTGCTCTTGCTCAGCAACAAACCGCGCGACGAACGCCCCCTCATAACCCGCTGGCAGCGGAATGCTGACTCGATGGCCGCTGCCCGGTGCGACGTTGACCGGCGCGCTGTCCTTGCCTTGCATGGTGGTGATCGTCAGTTCCAGATTGCCCCTCGGATGGATGAGCTCGATGCGGTCGCCGACCGAAAATTTGTTCTTCACGTCAATTTCAGCCAGGCCCTCGGCGTCATACGCCAACACATCGCCGACATAGAGGCTGCGGTCCGACTCGGAATGGCCCTGCAGGTAGCTCTGGTATTCGCGATCCGGGTGGCGCTCGTAAAAACCGCCGGTGTAGCCACGGTTGGCCAGGCCGTCGAGTTCGCGCAGCAAGGTGGGGTCGAGCGGGCGGCCGGCGACGGCGTCGTCGATCGCCTGGCGATAGGTTTGGCAGGTGCGCGCCACATAGTAGGGCGACTTGGTGCGGCCTTCGATCTTGAGCGAGTCGATGCCGATTTCCGTCAACCGCTGCACGTGTTCAATGGCGCGCAGGTCTTTCGAGTTGAGGATGTAGGTGCCGTGCTCGTCTTCTTCGATGGGCAGGTAGCTGCCGGGGCGTTCCCGTTCTTCCAGCAAATACACGTCGCCATCCGGCGCGACGGTGGCCGGCTTGACGTCGTATTCCCAGCGACACGAGTTGGTGCAGGCGCCCTGGTTGGGGTCGCGGTGGTTGAAGTAGCCCGAGAGCAGGCAGCGGCCGGAATAGGCGATGCACAGCGCGCCATGCACGAAGACTTCAAGCTCCATGTCCGGGCATTCCTGGCGAATCTCGGCGACCTGGTCGAGCGAGAGTTCACGCGACAGGATGACGCGCTTGATGCCGAGCTTTTTCCAGAACCGCACCGCCGCGTAGTTGACGGTGTTGGCCTGTACCGACAGGTGGATGGGCATGTCAGGCCAGGTTTCGCGAATCATGTCGATCAGGCCGGGGTCGGCCATGATCAGCGCGTCCGGCTTGAGGGCGATGACCGGCGCCATGTCGGCCAGGTAGGTTTTCAGCTTGCTGTTGTGCGGGGAAATGTTGCTGACGACATAGAACAGCTTGCCCCGGCTGTGCGCGTAGTCGATGCCGACCCCCAGCGCAACTTCGTCACGGAAGCTGTTGTTGCGGACGCGCAGGCTGTAGCGCGGCTGGCCGGCATACACCGCATCGGCGCCGAAGGCGAGCGCGGTTTCCAGCATGGTTTGCGAGCCGGCGGGTGCCAGTAACTCGGGTTGGCGTATGGGGGTGTGTTTCAAGTGGAATGACCGGATTCAGCGAGACGTTCGCTCGCATTATGGTAACCCGCGCCAGCGGGATCAAGCGGATGTCGATCCGTCCGCCAGATGGCTGAACCCGTTACTGTGCCTAATTGCTGAACCCGGGCGCTCAGCCACCCGTCATCGACATGAAGCGCAGGATTTTTTGCGGCGACTCGTTGAACTCGTGGCGTTCGGGTTTGAGGTTGACGGCGTCGATGATCGCCGTTTCGAGTTCGGCGTCGCTGCAGCCACCACGCAATAGCGGGCGGAATTCGAATTTTTCGTCCTGGCCCAGACACATGTAGGCGGTGCCATCGACGGCGATGCGCACGCGGTTGCAGGTTTCGCAGAAATGCTGCGAGATCGGGGTGATGAAACCGACATTGAAGCGGCCATCCGCCGTGCCGAGATAGCGTGCGGGGCCGGCGCCGGGCAGGGCGGTTTCGATCAGGTTGAACTGCTTGCGCAGGCGTTCTTTCACCGGCTGCAGATCCATGTATTCGGCGTTGCGGCCGGTGCTGCCCATCGGCATCGATTCGATCAGCCGCAACACAAAACCGCGCTGCATGCAGAAGGCCACCATTTCGTCGATTTCGTCGTCGTTGCTGCCGCGCAAGGCCACCATGTTGAGCTTGATCGGGGTGAATCCTGCGTCCTGCGCAGCGGCCAGTCCGGCCATTACCTTGGCCAGCACGTCGCGTCCGTTGATTTTTTCGACCCGAGCCTGTTGTAGCGAATCGAGGCTGACGTTCAAGCGGGTCACGCCTGCGGCTTTCAGGGCGGTCGCGTGCTTGTCGAGCTGGGTGGCGTTGGTCGACAGCGATAGATCGTCGACGCCGGGCAGGGCGGCGAGGCGCCGGGACAGACCGGCAATGTCGCGGCGCAACAGCGGTTCGCCGCCGGTCATGCGAATGCGGCTGACACCGAGCCGGGCAAAGGCGCCGATCAGGCGTTCGATTTCGTCAAACGTGAGCCAGTCTTCGGGTTCTTCGAAGCCCTTGAAACCTTCCGGCATGCAATAGCTGCAGCGCAAATCGCAGCGGTCGGTGACGGATAGCCTGACGTAGTCGATACGGCGGCCATATTGATCAACAAGCTGGCTGGGCATGATGGTTTAAAAACCTTTGCTTGAGCGGGTTATATATGAAAAAATATAACACAGTTTGCTGCATTGAAAACCAGATATTCCATGCCAATCGATAGCCTGACGTTGAGTTTGATTCCCGCCTTCTTTGCCGGAGCGTTGTTGTATGCCTCGGTCGGCCATGGCGGCGCGTCGGCTTATCTGGCGATCATGGCGCTGGCCGGGCTGGCGCCCGCAGAAATGAAACCGGTGGCGCTGCTGCTCAATATCGTGGTGGCCAGCATCGCGAGCTACAAATATGTGCGCGCAGGCTGTTTTGATGCACGGCTGCTGGGCTGGTTTGCACTGTTTTCGCTGCCGATGGCGTATCTCGGCGGCATGCTGGTATTGCCGGATGCGTGGTTCAAGCCCATCGTCGGCGTGGTATTGCTGTTTGCAGCCTGGCGCATGCTGTCGCCGGCGCTGGCGCGTGTTGATCAGCAGATCAAGCCGGCGCCGCTGGGTGGAATCGCCCTCAGTGGCGGGGTGATGGGCTTGATGTCCGGCCTGACCGGGGTGGGCGGCGGCATTTTCCTCAGCCCGCTGGTGTTGATGATGGGCTGGGCGAGCACGCGGGTAACGTCGGGCGTGGCGGCGGTGTTCATCCTGCTCAACTCAATCGCCGGGCTGGCCGGGCATCTCAGTCATGCCGCGCTGCCAGATGTGAATCTGACGGCGTGGGCGCTGGCGGTGGCAGCAGGTGGCTGGATCGGTGCGGAAATCGGCAGTCGCCGCATCGCGCCATGCTGGATACGCCGCGTGCTTGCACTGGTGTTGGTCATCGCTGGAACCAAACTGGCACTGATATGAAAATATTCGGCATCGCAGGGTTTAGCGGCAGCGGCAAGACAACGCTGATCGAGCGCGTGTTGCCGCTGCTCACCGCGCGCGGTTTGCGGGTGGCGGTGATCAAGCACACCCACCATGATTTCGACATGGACCGTCCCGGCAAGGACAGCTGGCGCGTGCGCGAAGCCGGGGCGGCGGCGGTGCTGCTGTCGTCCGACCATCGCACTGCGCTGCTGACCGAGCATCGCGATGCGCCGCCGTCGCTGGCAGAGTTGCTGGCGCAGTTGCCGCCGTGCGATCTGGTGCTGGTCGAAGGCTACAAGCGCGAGCCGATCCCCAAGCTGGAAGTGCATCGTGCGGCCACCGGCAAGCCGTGGCTGTTTCCCGACGACCCGCATATTCTGGCGGTGGCGTCCGATATCGCACCGCCGCAGGCGTTAAACACGGTGCCTCCCCAGCCACTTCCC